>WBXJ01000108.1 GCA_008933045.1 Verrucomicrobiota bacterium | reverse complement strand
TCTGACACCGAGGAAATGCTTCAACGGCGTTTGAATTTGGCTCAGGCCAACTTGCAGAAGGCCCTTCAACTGCAGACCACATTGCAAACCAAGGTTAACGACCCACGTTGGAAATCGCAATTGCCACTCCTCGCTACTCGCCAACAACTACAGGATGAGGTGAAGGTGTTGCGTGACCTAGCTTCAAGGAAGGCTAAGGATTTAGATGTCACCGCAAATGACGACCCAAGCGCACGAATGAAGCAGCTAGTTTCCGAACTTACGATGGCTCAAGCTCGAAAAGTTGAAGCCCAAAACAGCGTTGATGCAGCGAAAGAAAACGTTAAGCGCTTGACGGTACGGCTCGCTGACCTTGGAAAGCAAACAACCGCCCGAGTGAACGAGTCGCAGCGTCAATTGAGGCTGCCCAAGGAACACAAAACCGATAAGAGACCAACGTATGTCATTGCCAAGTATGGAAAGATTTATATTTGTAGAGATTCCGACTCCAGCCCCAATGAAGCAGATATCAAGTGGATATCTCGATCCGGTGGCGACACTGAAGCTCAGCCTAAGCAAGAAAAGGGTATCGACCCGATGGCTAATCCAGCGGCTTTGACTCGTTACTTTGAAAGCCAGTCAGAAAATTTTGTGTATATATCATTTCTTGTTTATGGAGATTCCTTCCCCGCCTTTCTCCACGCGAAACGAATCGCCATCAATCGAGGATTATCCTACGGATGGGAACCGTTCGAGGAACCGCAAGATGTAATCTTCGTCAAAAACGGCAAAATAACAGCACCGCAGTAACTCCAAAAACCCGGAGCTATTGGGGTGGAAGCTTTCCTTTCCAGAGGTCTGGCAGGAGGTCACCATTTTCAGCTAGGCCGCCTGTGAGAATCAATTCTTGGCCCGTCCAGACCATCGTGTGGTTGGTTCGGGGTTTGGGTTCGGCGGCGGGTTTGGTTTTTCTCCATGTGTCGGTAGCGGGGTTGTAAGTTCCCCAGTCCGTTGGGTTTCCACCGTTACCTTCTCCTCCCCAGATCACCATGACCTCTCCTGTCCAAATTGTCGTGTGAAGTTTTCTGGCACTCGGGGCATGGTGCGTTGAAATCATTCTCCAGACATCTGTTTTGGGGTCGTAGCAGGTTCCTGTATTCAGGTTAACCTCACCCCCATTGCCACCCCAGATGATCATTTCTTTTCCGGTCCAGATGGCGGTGTGATTTTCTCTCATCAACGGGGCAGATTGCGTTGAGATTCCAGCCCACTCGTCACGGTCGGGCCGGTATTTGAACCCTTGAATCAGTGAGTTGCTTTCATTTAGAGAGAATCCTCCCCAAACAATGGCTTCTTCCCCAGTCCAGATCATGGTCTGATTCAATCGCGGTGGCGGGGAGTTGGTTCGGTTCAGGGGAGTCCAAGTCTTTAGTTTTGGATTATACCGTCCGCCTCCTTCTAGGGGTTGATCTTGATTTCTTCCTCCCCAGATAATCATTTCCTTCCCTGTCCAAATGGCGGTGTGATCGGCACGTGCCGACGGAGCTCCGTCCGTGGGGATCGTAATCCAACGATCACCCAATGGGTCGTACGCACTACCGGTTTGAACCATGATGCCAAGAGGATGAGAGGAACGCTCGTAACCGCCCCAGATCAGCCACTGATCTCCAGCCCACACCGCGCTCTGACCACATCGAGGGGAGGGCGTGTTCTCCATCGAGAGAGTGTTCCAACGTCCCGATGAACCCTGATAGCGAGCACCCGAATTGAACCAAGTCGAATCGCCGGCACCACCCCACACGAGCATTTCTCGACCTGTCCAAACACCCGAGTGCAGTTGGCGAGCCTCAGACCAAGAGGGGGTCTCAAGTTGTTGCCAATTCAAGGCGCGATGATAACCAGTTGTTCCTGCAAGGGTCTTGGGATCCAGCGGTTGATCCTCAGACCGAGCCAACGGAGGAAGGCATAAAAAAAGCAGTCCCAAGAAAATATGGAGGATACTCAAAGTGAGTCGGTAGAAAGAAATGCAACCCAGAATTGTAATAATTCAGGGTTGATCACACCTCATTAAGCTCGAAAATCCCACAGCAAAAACCGAGTGACCAACAGCAGGATTCAAGCCAGAGATTTAGGCAGGCAGGAAGTTTTCCAAATAGTAACAAACCCTTCCTGATCGAACGCATTGGGTGCGATTGGGGCAGGTTAACCTCGAAGCTGAAAAAGTTTACTTTTCTAAGCGATGAAATGCTGCTGCCCAACTGAAGCATTTGCTACATCTCAAGAAAAAATTAGGAGCTCGCACACTGTTCGAGGCAGTGCGTGAGGTAGGGTAGCAATTGTTTCTTGCGTGAGACGATGCCACGAAGTTCATAGATATCCGGCTCAATTTCGGGGTATTCTATCTTCGCGACAAAGGCGTCTGTTCCTGCAAGTAGCAATAAGGATGATTGCGTCACCACGTCGGTGATGAGCAGTGCGGAAAAAAAGTATTCGTTTGTTTCACGATGCTCAGCAAGGGCCTTGATAACTTCCTTTTTACGCTTCCAGAATTGGTCGAAACCCATTTCTTCAATTTGCGCTACGGAAAAAACTCTTCCGTTCTCGGAGTATTCTTTGCAGTCGGTGGCTACGGCTTGTTGCGCCGTTTTTGTGACCAAAAGGGATCCAGACGCAAAAAGTTTCTCGGTAAACGCGGTGGCGTTGACGCCTGAAATGGATTCCAGCGTCTCGAGGATATCGGCATCTCGTTCCGTGGTCGTAGGTGATGTCAGATTCAGGGTGTCGGAAACGATCCCCGCCAACAATATCCCCGCCAAGCTGGGAGACATTTCGAGTCGGTAACGTAGAAACATTTCCGCCACAATGGTAGAGGTGGATCCCACGGGTTCGTTGCGAAATAAAATCGGAGTTCGTGACATCAAGCCGACACGGTGGTGGTCGATCACCTCGATGATATCGGCGGTTTCAGCCCCGTTGACTGCTTGAGAAAGTTCGTTGTGATCGACCAGGATTAACTGGCGATCTACCTTCCGCAGGAGATCTGATTTGGAAAGAATTCCCACGACGCGCTGACGTTCATCGAGGACGGGAAATGCCTGAAAAACCGACGCGGTTGCTAATCCTCGCACGTCTGCCAAATACTCCTCCGCTTGAAAAGCCAGAAATTTATCGTGGATCATATTCTCCACGGTAATGGAGGTCCGAGAGAGCATGGCGGTCGTGGCTGAGTCGTGTGGCGAGATTAGCATCGATACCCCGTTTCGGCGGGCTGCGTCGAAGCGTTCGTCGGATACTTTCGAACCGCCCGTAATAACAATGGCACGCACGCATCGGTCGATCGCAAGATCTTGAACATCCTCCCGATCACCGACGATCACGATCAATTTCTCCCGAGGATACAGTGGCAACCGTTTCGCAAATGCCTCGAGTGACATCGCCCCAATCATCAGAATGAGCGATTCGACTCGATCAGGATCCTGCACAAAGAGCATCTCCGCCGAGAGTGTTCGCGCCAAATTGCGTAGGGAAGCATGGACAGTCCGCGAATCAAACAACCGATGCGGCGCAGGAAAAAAGAATTTGGACATCTTAAACAAGGAGAGTAGCCCTCGACAGCTGCGATCCTCGTTGAGAACGGGTAGGACACGGATATTCCGTTCATCCATTAGCCCCAAAGCCTCCGCCACCGTTGCCGTGGGGGGAAGCGACACCACGTTATCCTGCATCACATCACGAACCTTAGGCGCGACGTTCGCGACAAAACGTGGGGCAGGAAAACCAAACGTCCGCAAAACAAAATCGATCCGATCGTTCGTGTCACCACATCGCGCTGCCACCGCATTCGGCATTCCCGTGCGTTGCTTGAACTCCGCATACCCGATCGCGGCGCAAATGGAATCTGTATCCGGATTTTTGTGGCCGATGACTAGGACTTCGCTCATGAACTTACGTTGGATTTGCCGATACTCATGGCACTCTTTCTAAACCAGCCCTCCGATAACAGTAAGTGAGGTTCAGATTCAAAGCTTCAGGAAAATCTTTCGACGATACATCCAAAAAAGGATCAGCCAGAGCACGGCGAGGACTGTGACGTTTCGGAACATGGTAGAAAATGCGTCACCGAAGAGGCTGAAAAAATGACGGCCCAAATGAATCTGGAACGATTGAGCGATGAACCCATCAATCAAATGCACAAGGCTATAAATCGCAATGGCATTCATCCCCACGACGATCAAGGGAAAAGCCCAAGCTCGATAACCTTTCATCTCGATGGTGTAATAGAAAAATGCCGTCAGGAGACAGCACCACCCCGCAGAAAAGATGACCCAACCGGGGGTCCAAATGCGTTTCACCATGGGTGCTATGCCTGTTAAATTCAGAACCTGCCCGACAACTAAACAAATCACCCCGGCGATGATCATGTATTTGAGTTTCTTCGCGGCGGGGGCATCGGACTTGATCCACCCCCCCATCAGCAACCCGCAAATCATGGTCCCCAACGTGGGTATGAAACTCAGCGTGAGGTAACCGCCGCCATTGTAAGTGAATCCTTTCTCCCTGGAGAAAAGATTGAGAAACCACTGATCAAAATAGGCTGCCAAATTGGTGTTTTTATCCCAGTGCGCCGCAAACCCCTGGAGGTGAACCCAATTCGCCGGCACTCCCACGGATGCATAGTCAAATGTCGCCGATGGCAATGGGTAGAGGGCGAACGCGAGCCAATACAAAAACAGGATTCCGAACAATGCGATCCATTGGATCTTCGATTTTGTCCAACCCAACAAAAACAAGAAAGCATAGCCTAACCCGATTTGAGACAGAGTATCTTCAAACGTCCAATAGGTTTGTGAGTGATGAGTGCTGCGCAGAAAAACCCCTAACAAAACTAACAGGAGTGATCTCCACAACGCGTGGGTGAATAATTTCGAGAAATTGTCGCCCTTCGCAACTCGGTTGGCGATGGAATAGGGTACCGCCACTCCCACGATGAAACTAAAGGATGGTTGGATCAAATCCCAAAGCGAACAACCCACCCAAGCGACATGATCCGTTTGATAAGCAAGAAATTGTAAAACAGGGGATTCTAAACAATTCTTCGCCAGATGAGATAGACCTAACCCTTCAGACGCCATGAGTAACATCACAAACCCTCGAAAAGCATCCAACGAAAGAAGCCGCGACGGGCCTTTCGAAACCGGGGTTGATGAGACACAAGGTTGCATAACCCAAAAGCTAACAGAACGGGACAAACGTCCAAGCACCAAATACCCCTTGCAAACCGACCGCCCAATCTCGATAAACAAGGCATAATGCGATTATGAACGGTTCCATGAAACGCTTTTCAATCAGAGGATTCTTGGCGGTCATTACCTCGTTTGCCATTTGCGCTGGAGGCATGATCTGTCTCGCCGACCAGAACTTCAGCGCGCTTCCTAGCGGATTTCAATTTGATGGCAAGATTTCCAGGACTGTCCTCGAAAACTTTTTGTCTCGATCGATATGCGTTGAAGGATTGCTCAATGGTAAGGGACATTTAGCAGATGAATCGCTATTCTGTGGTTCTTGACTTTGATGGGATGGCTCGCCTAGTTTACTTAGATGATTCGTGGCTGCATGCGTTTAGTGTTATGCGTGGTGGTATTCTTGGCGTTGCCTCGGGAAACACCGGCCCCTCTCATTTATCGTCCGGGTGAAGGGTGGATTTGGGAACCGGTCGGCGGGGCCAAATGGCGGCGCACTCGTGCTAAGGAACAATTAGAGGTAGCGCAAGCCGCTTTTGATCAAAAGGATTTTAAGACGGCGATGCGTGCCAGTAGGCACGGCGTGAATACGTGGCCGATGTCTGATTACGCTCCCAACGGTCAATACCTTTTAGCTCGCTGCTATGAGGAGGTGGGCAAGGATGAAAAAGCGTTTAACACCTATCAAAGCCTGCTGACTAAATATCCCAAGGTGGACAATTATGAGGAGGTATTGCAGCGGCAATACGCCATTGCGAATCGGTTTTTGGCAGGTCAATGGTTTAAACTTTGGGGCGTTGTTCCTTTTTTCCCGTCGATGGATAAGACAGCCGAGATGTATGACAAATTGATCAAGAATGGCCCGTATAGTGATGTAGCACCGTTGGCACAGTTAAGCATTGGAACCGCTCGGGAAAAACAGTCAGATTATGCGGCGGCCGTCAAAGCTTATGAGAAAGCTGCGGATCGCTATCACGACATGGAAAAAGTAGTTCCCGACGCACTCTATAAAGCGGGGGAGGCCTATCATAAACAGGCGAAAACAGCGGATTATGACCAAGGGATCGCTGGGCAGTCGATCGCTACATTTTCTGATTTTGCGGTTCTATATCCCAATGAACCCCGAGTTCCTGGAGTTCAAAAAGTGGTTGCCGATTTGAAGGCGGAACAAGCGCGAGGGAGCTACAGTATTGCCAAGTTTTACGAGAAGAAGAAAAAGCTCGATGCCGCACTGATCTATTACAACGAAGTGTTAGTGAAGGATCCAACCTCAAAATACGCTGAAGAAGCCAGACAGCGGATTGAGTCGATCAAACAAAAAAAAGTGCACCAGAGTAAAGAGAAGTGAGTGTGCAGCCATTATCTTTACCGAGAGGTGGAAAACACCCCCGCTTAACCGCTGTGATTTGTAGGAGTCAGAAGGCTTCCTGGGGTGTTTTATTTTCGGCGGTCGTGTTTCTTGTGTTCTCACTTTTGGGTTGTAGTAGCTATCAACTAGGCCCAACCAACGGTGCCCCTGCAGGGTCACGTTCGCTTCAGGTCAATTTATTTCGGAATGAGACGATCGAACCCCGCTTAGGCGAGGCAGTTGGGTTTGCCCTGCGTCGGCGAGTGCAACAAGATGGCACCTACCGACTGGATACCCATGGCGATGGGGACATTATTATCAACGGCGTTATCATTGGTTACACGCGAGGTGGGCTGACTTTCCAACCCAACGATCTGCTAACAGTGCGTGATTTTGAACTGCAAATGGTTGTCAAGATAACGGCGATGGATCGTTCGACTGGCCGCCTAGTGCTCGACTCAACAATTATTGGTCGATCCATGGTGCGCGTTGGCAACAATCAAAACGCTGGAGAAGTGCAGGCACTGCCCCTGTTGGCGGACGATTTAGCACAAAATATCATCGGACGATTGACAGATACCAAATGGTGAGACGAAAGATTGATGCAACTGGATGGGTATGGCGTCAAAAAAGCCTACTTTTATGAAAGTTCATCTTATAGCTCAGGTTCTCACGATTTGGTGTAGTCTAACACTGTCTGCGGCGGACTGGCCTCAATGGCGTGGCCCGCAGCGCGATGGCGTCGCTTCGGGGCTTAAAGTTGCTCTCCCAAAAGACGCCTCTCAGATGTTGCTAAAATGGAAGATTCCTATTGGCACAGGATTCTCCTCACCCATCGTCACGGGTGGTCGAGTTTATATTTTAGATGATCAGGACGGTCACGAAACCGCTCACTGTTTGGATGCGGTATCAGGCAAGGAAATTTGGCGCAAGGAGTATGCGGTCACTTTCGGGGATGAATGGGGGAAGGGACCTCGATCCACTCCATTCCTTGACGGCGATCGCCTTTATCTACAATCGTGCAGAGGCGAATTTCAATGCCTCGATGCGGCGACTGGGAACAAGATTTGGAGCTTGAGTTTCGAGCAAGATTTCGGCGTCATCTTTGTAGGCATGAAAGCCCAAGAAGGAACCGCGCGCCGCCGAGGAAATAATGGGACTGCTGTGATCGCCGGAGATTTGGTGGTGGTTCAGGTTGGAAAAGGAAAAGCAGACGGCGCAACCTTGGTGGCGTGTGATAAGAAAACCGGTCGAGTCCGGTGGCAGGCTGGTCAGGATGATGCAGCTTATTCGTCGTTGGTTTCGACGGTCCTGGCTGGCACGCCCGTAGTCTTGGCTCTCACGGCCACACAATTGCTCGTGGTCGATTTAAAAGACGGCCAACTCCTAGCGAACCCCACCTTACGCACCGCAGCAAATCGACATGTGGCAACGCCATTAGTTGTGGGCAACACGGTGTTTGTGAACTCCCATACCTTCGGGGTGGTGGCTTTTTCGGCGAGCAAATCCGGAGCGAATTTTCAATTCCAGCAAAAATGGTCAAACCCTGACTGCAAGATCAACCTTGCGAGCCTAGTGTCGATCAAAGGGGCTTTGTATGCTCAGGGGCCATTGCAAAATTACGTCTGCCTCGACGCAGGAACGGGACGCCAGCTCTGGTCGCTCCCTGGGTTTGGTAAAGAGTATTCGGCTACCATCGGAATTGGAGAGACGTTATTGGTGCTCACCGATCAAGGTGAAATGATCAGCTTGGCCGCAAATTCAGAGCATCCCCAAGAATTAACTCGGTGGCAGATCTGTGGAAGGCAATGGAACCATCCTGCTGTGGCGGATGGCAAAATATTTATCCGAGATCAGCGAGAGTTGGCGTGCTACGAACTCCCACTAGCCCTCTGAAGAAAACTTCATCCCGCTAGATTGGAGTTGGCGAAATTTGATTGCCTGTGGCAACTTGAAGCGTGCGCATTGCCATATATCCAGGCAGTTTTGACCCACTCACGAACGGTCATTTGGACATCATCCAACGGGCGGCGAAGATTTTCGATCGGGTCGTGGTTGCTGTCGTAAAAAATGACAGCAAATCGCCACTCTTCTCGATGGCGGAACGACAGCATTTGGTGGGTCGTTGCGTGGAACACATTTCCAATGTCGAAGTGGATTGTTTCAGTGGACTTTTGGTGAATTATGTCGAGCGACGCGGAACCGATATCATCATTCGAGGACTAAGGGCCGTGTCTGATTTCGAGTTCGAGTTTCAGATGGCGCTCATGAATCGCAAATTAAACGAGCGCGTGGAGACCATTTTTATGATGCCAAAAGATACCTACACGTTTTTGAGTTCTGGGTTGGTGAAAGAGATTGCCCGACTCGGAGGTGATGTGACGCCGTTTGTTCCACCCCCTGTGCGAGAGGCTCTGGATGCTGTATTCTCCTCAACCCTTCCTCAACCGACTGTTTAGGTTATGCCAATTTTAATTAATCTTCACTTGCTCGCGGAGGAGGATCTCCACCTTGTCGGTGAATTGACTCCTCAGGAAGTCGAGTTTGAACTGAATGATGAAATGATCCGCGTGGACTCGCCATTGCAGTATGATCTCGCCATTAGTTATTCAGGGGAGAACATTCTTGTGCAAGGGCGCATCGCGCTTCAACTGAATTGCGAATGCGTACGGTGCCTTCGCTCGTTTCAGGAGTTGATAGAAATCGATCCTTGGGATTTGCTCGTTCCATTGGATGATGAGGACAGTCCCGAAATTGTGGATGATTGTGTTGACATTATTCCGTACCTGAGAGAGGATGCCCTTCTTGCGTTTCCGCGGCATCCGTTGTGCAGCGTGGAATGTAAAGGGTTGACCGTGGAGCCGCCGACAAATGAGGCGACGCCAGGAACCTCGCCTCAAGCCGAGGAAAAGTCCTCCGCGTGGGGTGAATTGGACAAGTTGAAGTTAAAATAAATTTGAGAGATTATGGGCGTACCTAAGCGTAAACCTTCCCGTAGCCGCCAGCGCATGCGCCGGGCGTATAACAGTGTTTTGACGCTGCCACAGTTGGGCATTTGCTCCCAGTGTGCGGCTCCTGCAACACCGCACCGAGTGTGCCCAGCTTGTGGATTCTATAAGGGCCGTCAGGTCATTGCAGTTGAGGCCTTCGCTTAATTCGCGTTGAAAAAGCGTGCCGAGAACTTGGTTCTCCACGCTTTTTTCATTTATGCGCATAGTCGTGGATGTCATGGGTGGTGACCACGGGTGCGAGGAGGTGGTTCTCGGGGCGAAGCTGGCTTT
>WBXJ01000107.1 GCA_008933045.1 Verrucomicrobiota bacterium | reverse complement strand
ATGTTCAAACCCCAACCTTCACGTTGTGAAGTGTGCAGAATAAAGTGCGCCTGGCGAAGGTGTGAATCTTTTTCAGATTCCGATAATGGGCCAAGAAACGTGACGTGTGACTTTAGGGAGAGTAGGGTGCTCTGGGCTTCTAAAGCGGCTCGACATTCGCCTCCGCCGATAATTTCAAGCTGAGTCTCCACGCCACGCCGCCCGAGTTCCGCAACAGTGTGGATGGCGTGATCAATCCGTTTGTTCGGTGCTAAACGAGAAACGACGACGAGACGCAGGGGCACGGTGAACGGCTTCGGATCAAGTATCGGAAGTGCGTTAGTCTCCACGCCGTAACGAATAATAGTCACGTCGCGCACACCCCGTTGACGCAGGGCCGTCTCAGTGGATTCGCACGCAGTCCAGAAGGGGACATTTCGATAAAACCACTGCGTCAAAGCTTCTTGATACCGGCCAATCACGCTCAATGGCCAAGGATAAAACGAGTTCCAAATGGGTCCCAACACTTCATGGATAAAACTTATCACCCGAGTTCGAGCCCACCACGGCGCGAACCAAGGGATGCCGTGATGTTGGTCAATCACTAGATCAAATGGGGCTTGAGAGCGATACCAACGACGAGCATGAAGTATCGAAGTGCCCATGCTGCCACCGCGAACTACAGTGATACCATCAATCAATTCTTGTTGGGGAGCATCGGCAAAACTGTTGGCGAACCAGTAGACTTGGTGACCTCGCGACGCAAGGGCTGAAAGGTAGGCAAGCGTCACCCGCTCGGCTCCACCGGCCAACGGGTTCCGTGGATCCCGCCAATTCAGCATCAAGAAACGCATCGCTCAGTTGTTTCCAAACTCGGCAACCATGATGGCATTCGCGTAAGGATAAGGGGATTTATAGCGGCACAGGAGTGCTTCGGACTGAGAGCACTCGACCCATTGGTGAGACTCGGTTCGCCTTAAAAATGTCGCCCGATTGAATTGAAGACGCTCGGCCCGAATCAACTCATCGAGTTCGGGGTTGTAGGCGATTGGCACGGTGACCAGCAGTGTGCCGCCCGGTGCAAGTAGGGTTTTACACGAGGCTAATGCGCTCAGGATTTTGTCGGCTGAGTTGGATTCGTTCTCATCATCAAAACCGATGTGTTCAATCGTGGAAATGGAAAGGATTAGCGCGTAGTTTTTTTGCGGGTGATAATCGACAATATCTTGATTAATGATCCCTGTGCCTTTTTCAAATTTATCTAAAACGTCATGGGTCACAGGACCATAATGCGAGAGCACATTGCCAACCTCTAAGACAGCGGCCTTGTCCACCTGATCAAGAAAAAAACGGGCGATCGGAATTTCGACACCGCGCTCGGATACCCAGGTCATATTGTAGGAGTGATAAAACTGGGTTAGCCGGTTCTTCTGAAAGTAGAACACGGTGGGTTTGAGAAAAAAAAGAATCAGAGGAGCCAGCAATATTCGCAATGGTTTGAGTAATAACTCCATCGCACCGAAGCGAGTGACAAACCACCTCACCTTACCCAGCTTCGCATTGTATAAGTGCGTCTTCATCCGCAAGTGGTGTCACTGTTCAGAGGTTTCCCTCCGCCAGTTCAGCCAGCACCTCTGGATCGCGCACATCGACCCACCGGCCTTTGATTTCTAACCCAGCTAACTTGTTTCCAGAATCGATCAACGCCTTTAACGCATCAGTTAATTCGTATTCATCTCGAGGCGATTTTTCGAGTTTACGCGTGTAGTCAAACAGGACCGGCTCAAAAATATACACGCCCGCATTATACCACACCGGTTCTCCTGATTGTATCCAACCACTGCCTTGTAACTCCAGCAACTGTGCTTGAGTCGGTTTTTCGACAAGGTGATTAAGGCAAAAAGTTTTGTCAAAAAAGAACAGCCCACCTTTCGTCACATCTTCGCTTCCAGTCACCGTAACTAGCCCTGAAAAATTCGCCTCACGATAACGCGCCAACATCGCCGCATAAGTCTCGGCTTTCACCAGAATATCCCCGTAGGTGAGGAGAAACGTATCTGCCCCGACAAACTCTGCCGCTAACTCAGGAGCTTTGCCTGTCCCGTCCTGCACCTCTTGTCGAGCGTATTGGATTGTTACATCCCATTTCGCTCCCGACTGAAAATAATCCTCAATCGTATCCGCACGGAAACCAGTGATGATGCAAAACTCGCGAATCCCCACGCTGATTAACCCCTCGAGAATGTGCTCCAAAATGGGCTTCCCTTGCACGCGCAACATGGGCTTGGGAAGCTCCTGCGTGAGCTCACGCATGCGTGTGCCTTTACCAGCGGCGAGGATGACTGCTTTCATGAACGATTAACGAAACTGTTGAGTCATTACGGTCGAATTGCTGGGCTTCGTCTTCATGGTTTGGTGAGATCCCAACTCCATGATCACGCGCCAAATTTATCAAACATTCTCGCGTTGGCTTGCATGTGGCGCATCAGGAATTTTGCCTCCATGACACCGAGAGATCCTAGGTTTGCGTCCGTCTCCGTAAAGCGGTTCAGCTTGTCGCTCCCAGAAATTTCCGAGTTGAGCAACACGGGTTGTGGATGCCACGAATGGCCCTTCATCGCACACGGCGTGGAGTGATCTCCAGTGATAGCAATGACTGCGGGTCGTTTCTTCATGAGGATCGGCAAGGCGGCATCAAACTCCTCGATCGCCTTTTTCTTGGCGGTAAAATTTCCATCCTCACCGTGCATGTCCGTATACTTGTAGTGGATAAAGAAAAAGTCGAAGTCATCGTGGTGATCCAAATAAGCCTGAAACTGCTCGGCGATTGTTTGGGGACCTTCAATCTTTGTCATCCCCACCAATTGCGCCAGCCCCTTGTACATCGGATACACAGCAATACAGGCCGGCTTGAGCAAGTAGCGATCTTCGAATAATGGGATCGCTGGTTGATGGGCTATTCCACGCATCAAGAATCCGTTCGCGGGCGTCTTTTTGGCCAACAATGGCAACGCTTGTTCGTAAAAACCGGCCACCAGTTTCGCCGCTTTCTTGGCTTTTGCAGACTTGGCGTTCACCGCTTCCACCTTTGGAATGGGCTTACCCTCACTGTGTGGATCGGCATCGGTGAGTGGCCCCTCAAGCCCTTTACCACGGAACAAAACCACAAATCGGTGTCCTTTACCTGCTTTGATGATCACCTCGGCATCGCCAACTTTTTTGATCTTCTTCGACAATAAATCGCACAACGATTCGCAGACCTCCGTCTCGATCCGGCCCGCACGGCGATCTGTCACAATCCCCTTCGCATCCAGCGTACAAAAGTTTGCCCTCGCCGCCACATCGCCCGCTCTCAATTCGATCCCCAGACCCAGTGCCTCGATAACTCCGCGTCCGACCTGAAATTCCAACGGGTCATAACCAAACAAAGCGAGGTGTCCTGGGCCACTCCCCGGTGTGATTCCTGGTGCGACGGGAATCATCCGCCCCTGTGCGGAATCCTTACTCAACGCATCGAGGTTTGGAGTCCGCGCACTGTCCAAAGGGGTGAGGTACTTTTGCTGCCGTGTCGCCAGATCTCCCAAACCATCCATCACTAAGAGGACAAGCTTGGACTTAGTTTTCAACGTTAGCTCGGAATAAAGTACATCCAAATTCATAGGTAGATTGATAAAAACAAACATCGTTACCGACGAAACCAGACCAAGGCCAAGTCGAAAACTTGCCAAGATACTGCGAATCCCACCCCGACGCGTCAACGTGATAGTGTTTCGATGTTGCCACTCTTCAACGCGCTTGAGCGAGCCTCGGTGATTAAATAAAAACTCGTCCCAGTGCGTCAAAAAGGACATCTTTAAACGACGATGTCCTCGATTGAACGTAATATCACGGTGAGCTTTCGCCATCAGGTCCATTTTACGGAGCATGTTTTTGCGCCGTTAAATCCGACGTTGGTCGATGTGTTGACTGAGGCAGAACACCACACTCAACCCAAGGTTTTGGTCGTACTCGACGAGGGTTTAGGACAGGCGCGTCCGGCTTTGATCGCAGAGATTGAACACTATTTTAACACCTACACAACGCGGGTGAAACTGGTGTGCCCGCCTTTATTAGTCGAAGGTGGCGAGCGGACAAAGAACTCCTATTTTTACGTTTCGAGTATTCATTCCGAGATCGACCGGTTCCATATGGATCGGCATTCATTTGTAATTGCAGTCGGCGGCGGCGCACTTCTTGATATGGTGGGCTTAGCGGCGGCAACAGCTCATCGCGGGTTGCGTCACATTCGTATCCCGACCACCACTTTGAGTCAGGATGATTCTGGTGTGGGCGTAAAAAACGGAATCAATGCGTTCGGAAAAAAGAATTTTATTGGCACTTTCGCTCCACCCTACGGAGTGATTAATGATTTTAGGATGCTGGATTCACTGGCACCTCGTGACAAGCGGGCTGGGTATGTGGAAGCGGTTAAGGTGGGGTTAATTCGGGATGCAGATTTTTTTCGTTTGATCGAGGCAGACGCAACCCGCTTGCGCGATTTTGAACCAGCCGCCATGCAACGGCTGATTTATCGCTCCGCTGAGTTACACCTGAACCACATCGCGACATCGGGTGACCCGTTTGAAAATGGATCAGCACGCCCCCTCGATTTCGGGCACTGGGCCGCGCACAAATTGGAGCAACTTTCAGAATATCGGATTCCTCATGGTGAAGCGGTGGCCATCGGCCTTGCGTTGGATGTGCTCTACTGTCGCCGGATTGGGTTTTTGGATCACCACTCAGCCGAGAGAATTATTTCGCTTCTCGAGACACTCGGGTTCGATCTTTTTGCCTCCGAGTTGCGACATGTAGATGCCGAGAACAACCTCAATATCCTGAAGGGATTGGAGGAGTTCCGAGAGCATTTAGGCGGGCTGTTGACGATCACGCTCCTACGAGGAATCGGACAAGGGTTTGAGGTTCACGATATGGACACCAACGCCGTGATTGCTTCTATCACCGAACTCGAGACGCGGCATCATCGCCGGACGGGTTTGAGTGAGCGCGTGGCTTCTTGAGTAAACCTCGACGGGCTGTGCGAATGATAGATCCTCGGGGCTGCCTGCCGTCTTTCTGGGAATAATAGTGAAACGAGTTGCTGTCTTAAATGTCGTGGGTCTGAGTCGATCTTTGCTCGATCGTGGACTGCCGCGGTTGCGAGCCTTGGCTCAGTCCGGACGCTTTGCGACAATTGCCCCAGCCTTTCCCGCAGTCACCTGCACCGCCCAATCCAACTACCTGACTGGTGAACTTCCCACCCAGCACGGCGTCGTGGCAAACGGTTGGTATCACCGCGAGTTGGCGGAGGTGCAGTTTTGGAAACAATCCAATCCCGTGGTTCGATCTCCAAAAATTTGGGATGACCTTCGGGCTTTGGTTCCAGGGTTCACCTGCGCGAATTTATTTTGGTGGTACAACATGTATTCCACCGTGGACTACTCAATCACTCCGCGTCCAATGTATCCGGCGGATGGTCGAAAGTTTTTCGACATTTACTCCTCTCCCGCCGCCATCCGTCCGGAGATCAAGCAAGTGCTGGGTGAGTTTCCGTTTCCTGCTTTTTGGGGTCCCGCAGCGGGATCAAACTCAAAACAGTTTGCGCCTGACGCGGTCTCTCGCTGGATCGCGCAGTCTGCCGAATGGATCGAGCGCAAATTTCAACCAACGCTGAGCTTGGTCTATCTCCCGCACCTCGATTACAACTTGCAACGCCTTGGCCCCTCGCATCCTGAGATCGACAAGGACCTCGAGCGGATTGATGAAATCGCGGGGCGACTTCTGGATTTTTATGCAAAACACCAAGTGGAAGTGGTGGTGCTATCCGAGTATGGTATTTCCGCAGTCTCGAGGCCGGTGCATTTGAATCGAGTTTTCCGCGCACAAAACTGGCTGACTATTAAGGAGGAGTTGGGGTTGGAGTTGCTCGATTGTGGTGCCTCCAAAGTATTCGCTGTCGCTGATCATCAGGTGGCGCATATCTATTGTCAGGATCCGGCTTTAATACCAAAAGTTCGTGAGCTTGTTGCAAGCCAACCGGGTGTTGAACGAGTGCTGCTCGGGGAAGAAAAACACGCTCTAGGGTTAGATCATGAACGCTCCGGTGATCTGATCGCGGTCGCAGATGCTCAGTCCTGGTTCAGCTATTACTACTGGATGGATGATGCCCGCGCCCCTGATTTTGCTCGATGTGTGGATATCCACCGCAAACCTGGCTACGATCCAGTTGAACTTTTCCTAGATCCAGCAATCAAGTTCCCGTTGTTAAAAATCGCGAGTAAATTGCTTCAAAAAAAACTGGGCTTTCGCATGCTCATGGATGTTATTCCGCTCGATGCCACCTTGGTCAAAGGGTCGCATGGACGTATCCCTGAAAGCAAAGCTGAGCACCCAGTCATTATCACATCGGCGCAGAGTAGCCTTACAAAACAGGAAATCAGCTCCACAGACGTGTATTCTCTCATAAAAAACACAGTTCTCTTCTAGCGTACTACTCGGACTCAACTTGCCGCCGGACGTCACACGCTGCATACTCTATAAAGTGAAACTCACGGTCACCGAATTAACCGACCAACTCATTGCTTCCTATGCTCGCGTGGGCGGAATCAATCGCCTCGATGCGGTCAACTTGCCTTCCAAAACTGCGATCGCCCAGATCACTGAGTTGTTGCTCCGTCTTTTGTTCCCCGGGTTTTTCGATGAGAAACCGATTCACTCGTCGGAAATCAAAGTGGAGACTGCTAACCTAATGGATATTGTCCAGGGTCGATTGGAGGATGAGGTGCGCAAAAGTCTCGAGTATTCCAAGGTCAATCCGAGCGAAATTCCTCACCTTGCCCACTCGGTGACAATGAAGTTCTTGGCCTGCCTACCCGAAATCCGTGACCTCCTACAGACCGATGCGGAAGCCGCGTTTAACGGTGATCCAGCAGCCTTGAGCAAGCACGAGGTCATCGTCGCTTATCCATTCATTGAGGCGATCGCCGTACAACGACTCGCCCATGAGTTGTACCGTCAAAACGTGGTTCTCATCCCACGCATCATGACAGAATGGGCCCACTCTCGGACAGGGATCGATATCCATCCGGGTGCTCAAATCGGTTCGCACTTTTTTATCGACCACGGCACGGGCTGTGTCATTGGCGAGACCTGTGTGATTGGTAACCACGTAAAGATGTATCAAGGTGTCTCCTTAGTCGCCAAAAGTTTGGCGGCGGGTCAACAGTTACGCGGCATTAAACGCCATCCCACAATTGAAGATCATGTCACGATTTATTCGGGCGCGACTATTATCGGAGGCGAGACCATCATCGGCGCAGGCAGCACGATAGGAGCTAACGTCTTTCTGTTGCACAGTGTTCCCCCGAATTCTCTCGTAGTTTACGAAGAGGTGAATGTGAAAATTATTTCAAAACGAGATAAGGTTGGGATTGCTTCCGCTGATTTTCAGATTTGATGAGGTTCGAATTTGTGGTGTTCCTCGACTTGTCTCTGGGTGAGATTGCAGGTAGGTTTAAGCTATGTCAGAAATTGCTGAATACGTGCATCACGGTGCCTCTCGAATTACGCCTCAAATCTTACGGGGCGTGTATAAGAAACTGCCGCTCCTGAAAGTCGAGTTCACCCAGATTCACGCACCCAAGTTTCCGCACCTCGTTGATCAGTTAGAATTTTTGGCCGACGTCGTCGAGGATTTTGCTGAAGGCCAAGCCGACGACCTTGGTTACGTCGCCGTAGCCAGTGCGGCCTTTGCCCTGATTTACGCCCATCGCCAGATGGATCTGATTCCTGATTCTGTACCAAAAATTGGTTTGGCAGATGAATCGAGTGTGGTGCGAACCGTGCTGATCGAGCATGAGCGGATGCTCGCGAAACACGCAGCGAAACTTGGGATCAAGTGGGAAAGCATCACCGTTAAGGCTTAAACCGAGCCACCTCACCACACTTCCACTGGGCCCTTGGGGACAGGGATCGACTCGCGGCGAGCCACTGCAGGTTCCTCCATAAACGACGCTACCATGGGAGGGGGTTGGTAGTTTGGCTTCAACTCACCCGTTTCATCGACAAACTGTTGACGCCAGATTAAATAATCACCCAGCACCCTCTCAAAATCTGACCGTGTCGCAATCGACACAATTCCCTTGTTGAAATGGTGCGCCGGGCCAAACCGTTTCGCGTACCACGGCCCCACTTTTCGGAACATGCGACTGCCGTGTTGCTCACCAAAAACCTCCACCATCAAATCATAATGGCGCCGGAGCACGCGGATGCGTTCTGCGAATGGGGGTTCGGTGGGGATATTTCCGCTCGAAAGATAATCCAACGTTTGCCGAAAAATCCACGGGTTGTAAAATGCACCCCTGCCAATGCTCACTCCCGCACATCCTGTTTGATCAAACATCGTGCGAGCTGCCTCGGGGCTGATCACATCGCCATTCCCTACCACCGGTGTGCCTGGAATCGCGTCCACCACTGCACGGATCCCTGCCAGATTGACCCCACCACTGAAACCCTGTTCTCGCGTGCGTCCATGCACGAAAATCGCCGACACCCCGACATCCCTCAGGGCGCGTGCTAAATCCGGCGCAGTCAAGTTCTCATCGTCCCAGCCAAGCCGCATCTTTGCCGTCACGGGAATTTTTACCGCGTCCACCATTCCTTTCACCAAATGCGCTGTCTTATCCGTCTCTGTCATCATCGCTGATCCACCACCCACACGACAGACCTTCCGCACGGGACAACCCATATTAATATCTACAGACGAAACTCCAATCGACTCCAGATACTGCGCCGCGTCCCGCATCTCTTCCGGCACCGACCCAAACAACTGCACGGCAAGTGGCCGATCAGCGGCCGATGTTTCGATCAGTTTGAGTGCTTTCGGGTTCCGTTCAATTAAGGATCGTGCGTTGACGAGATCCGTCGTTGCCAAGTCAAGCCCACCTAGCTCACGCAACGTCAAACGAAACGGAAGATTTGTGTACCCCGCCAGTGGTGAAAGGAAGAGTTTCGACTGAAGGCTCAAAGATCCGAGCTTAAACATGATTCAATAGAAAACTGCTCAACCGTGAGAAAATACCGTTCCTCACGATACGCTCACAATCAACTGGTGCTGGGTTTGCCCAGATCTCTTTTGAAGAGTGTCGCCCGCCTTGCGACCCATCAGTTTTTCTCCTAAAGGCGACTGAGGCGTCAGCACGGTGATCTCGACTTTACCTAACATCACCTCCAACCCGCCACCTCGGGGTGCGATAAAAAAGTAAGTCATCTCGGTGCCAAATTTTACCTCAACCAAAGCCGTTAAATCGATCGCGTCGTTCGGTTCGAACTTGCGTGGAACCAACTGACGAAAGCAGATGAGAACCGCCTCCGTTTCTGCGGCTTGACGCACCTGCCCTCCGGCGAGATAAGCAGCCTCCAATCCACGGGTATCATATTTATTCTCCGCCTTATTTTGAGGATCGGTTGCCTCCTCATGAGAAGCCCGAGCAACCTTAAAATACATCTCAAGGTCTTGCTCCAGCTTGGTTCGAATTTTCTGTAAAAGTTTGGTTTTATTCACGGTCGCGGCACCCAGCCAGAGACTGACAACTCTCCTGAGTATCTTTTATTTTGTGGCAAGAACTTCAGGAAGCGTGGGGGCAACGGCTGCCGTCTTCGTGGCTCCGGCATCCAGACAAACTAGGTTTTCCAGACTTCGCGCATAGATACGACCATTGGCGAGCACGGGAACGATCCATGTGCTTTTGCCACCAAGAATCTGGGTGCTAGCAAGTTCCTTGAACCCGCCAGGGCTGGCTTCAACAGCAGCAAGGAGACCTTTGTCGCTGAACGCGAGTAGGGTTTGACCCGCGAGTAT
>WBXJ01000106.1 GCA_008933045.1 Verrucomicrobiota bacterium | reverse complement strand
CGATATCGCCAACTGGCAACAAGCTAACCAAAAGAAATAGCCGTCGAGTCGGATGATTATTTCATTCCATCACCATTATCATCGTAGCAAGAGACGTTTATCCACTCGAGGATTCACGTTGGTTGAACTTATTTTGGTGATGGTATTGATGGTCGTTGTCGCCTCATTAGTGGCACCTTCCATGAGCAGTTTTTTTAGAGGGCGTTCATTGGATTCTGAAGCTCGAAGATTTATTTCTTTGACTCGATTTGCCCAAAACCGTGCGGTGTCGGAAGGAGTGCCGATGGTGCTCTGGGTGGATGCCGAGCAACGGGCCTACGGATTGATTCAGGAGGCCACTTATGCGGAGGTGGATGCGAAGCCGATCACCTACGAACTCGCGGAGGATGTGGAGATCCAGACGGGATTCATTCCCGTTGTGGTTCGACAATTATCAATCCCCAAAACTTACAACGGAATACAACCCAGTGTAGAAGCGGTGGCGATTCGGTTTTTGCCGGATGGGTTTATAGCAGAGGGCAGCCCACAAGATCTGTGGATGAACGAGAAACCAAGACAAGGTGCGGCACCCGTGAAAAACAGCGGTATCTGGATCACGCAGACCCGTGGTGGCGGTATGTATGAAATTCAAACCAACAACATCGCGACAGTCCGACGCTAATCGTCGAGGATTCACGCTCGCGGAAGCCCTAGCGGCGTTGGCTTTTTTAGCCATCGTCCTACCGGTTGCCGTCGGTGGCCTCATGGTTGCGAATAAAGCGGGCGTTGTTGCCGAGCGCAAGACAACGGCGACTCGTGTTGCAGGTCGAGTGTTGCAGGAGTTGGTCGTAACGGGCCAATGGAAACAATCCACCACAGGTCTCGTGGAAGAAAGCGGGCATTCATTCAAATGGCAGATGAAGAACCAGTCTTGGGACAAGGATCCGTTCAAACTTTTGTCACTCCAAGTTTCTTATTCCGTTCAAGGCGAGGATCACGATGTGAATCTGAGCACGGTGGTCGATACGAGTCAGCCATGACGAACACTCTCCATCATCAGTCGAATCAATGGTTACCGCAGGCCCGCAGGATGCGCGGTTTCACATTGATCGAATTGCTGTTGGCGATTTCAATTTTTGCAATCGTTCTCGTAGCCGCCAACAGCATCCTTTTTGGGGTGTTGCGGTTGAGAAACAGAACCATGGATCGAATCACTCAAGCCACGGACTTGGAGCGTGCCTCGACCATTATCAGGCGGGATATTGCTGGAATCGTAGTTCCGACCGGAAAACTTACAGGAGTCCTACAAAGTGAAAGCGATGGTCTCGACTCTGGCCAAGGGAAACCGGTCAGCCCGATTTTTTATACCAATACGGGCCTGATTGATGATCGTTCGCGGTGGGCTGAAATTCAAAAGGTGATCTACTACCTCCGAACTCCCACCAACCAAGTTTCGGCACCGGGGCTTGACCTCGTGCGGACGGTCACGCGGAATTTGCTACCGGCAACTCAGGAACAATTCGAGGATCAGTGGTTATTGGGCGGGGTAGAACAATTAACGTTCACTTATTACGATGGGACACAGTGGCAAACGTCGTGGAACTCGACCAATCAGGTTTCGGTTTTACCCAGAGCCATTAAGGTTGAACTTTTATTAGCGTCCCAGAACACAGGGCAAAAAAAGAACGCTTCGCAACCTCAGACTTCCGTGCAGTGGGTGGTTCCCATCCTCGTCGCAGCAGACACTAATCAAACTCAAATTGCGGGGGTGCGATGATGATTGAACGAGTGAAATCTAATGGGAGGCGCGAGTCCGGATCGGTGTTAGTCATCGTTCTTTGGATCACTTTTGGAATTGTCAGTCTTGCGTTGTATTTTGCGCATTCTGCGTCATTAGAACTCCGTGCGGCTGACAACCGGGCTTCAAGCCTCGCGGCACAACTTGCGATCGATGGAACGGCGCGTTACGTGGGTTACCTCCTCTCAAACTTAGAGGAGCCCGGGAAACTTCCATTGCGCGAAACATATTCTCAGAAAGAAATTGAGATTGGTGAAGCGAGGACATGGCTGATCGGACGTGACATCAAGGATCGAACATCGTCACAACCCTATTTTGGACTGATTGATGAAGCGTCCAAACTCAATTTGAACACCGCGACTGTCGAAATGTTGGAAGCGTTGCCGGGGATGACAGCAGGGTTGGCGGCTGCCATTGTTGACTGGCGGGATGGGGATAGTGATGTTTCGGAAAGTGGGGCGGAGGACGAAACTTATCTCAGGTTAAGCCCTGCTTACCATTGCAAAAATGCGAAGTTTGAGAGCCTCGGGGAGTTGCGACTCGTGGCCGGTGCGGATCTCAACCTGCTATTTGGAGAAGACTCCAACATGAACGGTGTGCTTGATAAGAACGAGGACGATGGAGACAAGTCGTTACCGCTAGATAATCGTGATGGTCGGTTGGATGTTGGGTTGATGGATTTTTTGACGGTTTATTCACGCGAGGCAAATACGAACGCTGCGGGCACCGCTCGTGTGGTGGTGAGCGGTCCTGGATTTGCACAACGGGTTGCTCCGTTATTACAAACAACGTTCGGGCCGGAACGTGCGAATCAGATCCTCGCTAGGATGGGGCCACCGAACGCGACTTTTACAAGTGTATTAGACTTTTTCATGCGTTCCGGAATGACCGAGAATGATTTCACAAATATCCAGCAATCCTTGACCTTGACCAATGGGGCTTATGTGGAGGGCTTGGTGAATGTGTGTACCGCACCCGAGGAGGTGCTGGCTTGTATTCCAGGCATCGGAACAGATAAAGCCGCTGAGATTGTTGCCTACCGCTTGGCTAACCCAGACAAGATGAACAGTGTGGCTTGGGTGGCCTCGGTTCTCGATCGGTCGCAAGCGGTCCGAGCTGGAGTCTATTTAACCGCGCACAGCTATCAGTTCACCGCCGACATTGCGGCAGTGGGTCACTTTGGACGAGGGTTCAGAAGGCAGCGTTTTATTTTTGATACCACAGGCAAAACGGCAAGGATCATGCAACAGGAAGATTTGACGCAGCTTGGATGGGCACTCGGACGCCAGACGTGGCAAGATAGACGACAATTTTCAGGAATTACGCGATGACGAAATGGCTTAAAAATAAACGTGTCAACACGCTGCTGGGCCTCTCTTTTGAATCTGACAGAGTTGATGGAGCAGTCCTTCGTAAAGTGAACGGCGGGATCGATATTTCGAACCCATTTGCGTCGGCCCTCGTGGGCGATCTCGCGACTGTTGATCCTCAGATCATCGGAGCCGAGTTGCGCAAACACCTGGATTCCGCTGGCATCGACGAACGTAACTGTGTGGTGGGGTTACCTGCGGCTTGGGTTCTGTCGTGTCAAAGCCATCTGCCAGAGTTGGCGGAAGCCGATGTTGATGATTTTCTGAACCTCGAGGCAGAACGTGGTTTTGCTTACACGGCAGATGAGTTGATCATCTGTCGCTCCAAATTCAAGTCATCCACAGGCTCGATCCATATTACTCAGGTCGCGGTGCCTCGAGAGAATGTTGAACGAATGGAGCAAATTCTTCGCGCTGCTCGACTTTCGCCTGTCTCCTTCTCCACCGGTCTTTGTGCGGGTTTTGGATCTCAGGAAAATGTGACCCAAGGGATTCTGAACCTGTTCGTGAACGAATCGTCGCTTGGTTTTCTAGCAGTGGCGGACGGAGGAATTTCTATCCTTCGCACGCTGCAGCTCCCCCCTGCGGCGAAGGAGAACGGCGCCTCTCTATCCGTCGAAGACGCGAGGCGGGAGTTAAGGGTAACTCTGGGCCAACTCCAACCCGAGGTGCGTGCGACGGTTCGAGGCTTGCAAATTGTAGGCGGTGGACTAGAGGGAGATCAACTCTACCAGAATTTTGGTGCAACTGCCAAAGCGTGGGGACTGAGCTTGCAGCGAGGCCAACTCAAGCCGGCGTTCGGTTTGGAGAATGGGCATACTGCTCAGGTGTTGATTTCTTCCGCAATGTTGCTGGCCGCAAAATGGCTTTCAGGACAGCCGCCTGCGGTGGAGTTTCTCCCACCTCGGCTTTCCGCTTGGAAGCAATTTACATCTCAGTATGCCTCCAAGAAGTTGGTTTATTCGGGTGTCGCAGCGGGGGCATTAGCGGGGTTGGTGTTAATTGCATTTTTGATTCAACAAGTTCGACTCTCCGGATTGCGTAGCCAATGGTTATCGCTGAAAAACCCCGTGCAGGAAATCGAGGAGATGCAGCAGGGGATCAAAAAATTCCGATCCTGGTATGACGATTCATTAAGGAACCTTAACATTCTTCGCAGGCTCACGGAGGCTTTTCCTCAGGAAGGGACGGTGGTCGCCAAGACCCTTGAGATTCATTCAGGAGGAGTGGTGACCTGTTCCGGAACGGCGAATGATCACGCTGCATTGTTGAAAACCCTCGATCGACTCCGAGCTTCCACTGAAGTGACGGAAGTGCAAGTAGACCAGTTGCGAGGTAAGGCTCCCTTGCAATTCACCTTTAATTTTAAATGGACGGGAGCTACGCCCAATTTATGAGCATCGAACCACAAAAACGCCAACAAATGCTCATAGTGATGACGGTTGTCGTCGTTGCTTTATGGGCTGGGGATCGTCTAATCCTCAAACCGTTACTGAGTAGTTGGAAGGCGAGGAGCGAGGAAATTGTGACGACGCGAAATGCCATCACCCGAGGGCAACAGTTGTTAGAGCGTGCATCATTTACTCGCGAACGATGGACCGCAATGCGCACCAACGCGCTTCCTGCGAGTGTTTCGAGTGCTGAGGGGAGCGTTCTGAAGACCTTTGATAAATGGTCGCAAACCAGTGGATTAACTATCAATTCGATCAAGCCGCAGTGGAAACATCCGGAGGAAGACTACATGACGTTGGACTGTCGCGTGGACGCATCAGGAACGATGGCAGCGTTGAGTCGATTTTTGTTTGAACTGGAAAGAGATCCCATGGCCTTGAAAATCGAATCTTTAGAAATGAATTCGCGAGATAAAGATGGAGGGCAACTGACCTTGGGCTTGCAAGTGAGCGGTTTGTATCTCACTCCTACCGAACCATGAATCTGACTGAAACTCACACACTTAACGGGTTGATTCGATGCCTCTGCATTGCGCTGTGGTCTCTCTGTCATCAGGGCTTAGTTGCGCAAGTAACTAATGAAGTTCAGACAGGGGATGCAACCAATGCGCCTGTGGTGGTCGAACCGAAACTCGAGACAATACCTTCCACATCTTCGACAAATTTATTGAACCCGATTGATTTCAAATCCTATGCGATCGTGATTTCGCGTAACATTTTTTCTCCGACAAAATCAATTCCTTCCACACGGTCTGAGGTAAAAAAAGTGCCCCAGGTGGATATAATTTCTTTGGTTGGAACGATGAGTTCCGACAAAGGTCAGTTAGCTTTTTTTGATGGGACAGCTTCAGCATTTCGAAGTGTGGTCAAACTGACAAATGTGATTGCGGGTCTGACCCTCAGTGTGATTACTCCAGAGCAGGTTACCTTAACCGGTAATGGTCAAACATTTTTGTTACGGGTGGGTAATCAATTGCGCCGAGAGGATCAAGGCGAATGGAAAGCAACGGAGGAGACCCTACCCACAGCAAGTGCTAGCTTCAGTAGCGGGGGATCACTTTCTGAGAAGACTTCCACAGTGAGTTCCTCAGGTGAAGACAGTGATGTCCTTAAGCGCCTATTGCAAAAACGAGAACAAGATTTGAACAATGAAAAACGTTAACATCTATCGAGGATTAAGTTTCGCATTTTTGCTTTTACTTAATCTGCTGACGTCTGCTGCTGGGCGGGCTCAAGTTACAAACACCAGCAACCCGATCCCCTCTGTACCCGCCGCCGCTCAGCCAGCGGTAGTTCCGGAGAAACTAGAGGAAGGAAAACTGCGCCTCAATTTTCGCGGCGCACCCCTTGAAATGGTGCTCAACTACCTGAGTGAAGCGGCAGGATATATTATTGTTTTGGAGACGGAGGTGAAGGGGAAATTGGATGTCTGGAGCAACCAACCTGTGACCCAGGAGGAAGCATTAACCATTCTCAACTCGGCGTTGAGCAAGAATGGCTATGCGGCACTGCAAAACGGACGGAGTCTGACGATCGTTAGCAAAGAAACGGCGAAGAAACGCGATATTCCAGTGAAGAGCGGAAACAATCCGCTCAACATTCCCAAGACCGATGAGATGGTGACTCAGATTATTCCGGTAAAGTTCATCAATGCGGCGCAACTGACTCAAAATCTTCAACCTCTGTTGCCCAGCGAAGCGAGCATGACCGCCAATGAGGCCGGCAATGCTTTGGTGATCACTGATACTCAAGCGAGCATTCGGCGGATCACGGAAATCATTCACGCGTTGGATACCTCGGGATCCGAGGCGACGACCGTTCATGTCTTTGCTCTCCAGTATGCGGACGCGAAACAAGTGGTGACGATGATTAAGGAATTATTTCCTACACAGCAGGATTCGCAACGCGGAGGTGGAGGCGGTGGAGGTGGAGGTGGCCGAGGGGGGAATCCATTCGCAGGTGTTGCGAGCCTATTTGGAGGCGGCGGCGGCGGCGGAGGTGGAGGTCGAGGGGACAATTCTGCGAGCAGCGCGGCCACGCGTGCTTCTAACGCTAAAATTGTTGCGGCAGCGGATGAGCACAGCAACTCGGTTGCGGTGCGTGCTCCGGACGATGTGATGCCGGCTATCGAGGATCTAATTCGTAGTGTGGATACCAATGTTGAAGACGTCACCGAACTGCGCGTCTTTCATTTAAAGCATTCGGATCCCGCCGAAATGGCGACGATGCTGGCTGGATTATTTCCGGATGAATCAAAATCGAACGACAACAATGGTCGTGGCCAGATTCGCTTTGGAGGCGGTGGCTTTGGGGGTGGTGGTTTTGGCGGGCAGGCAGGAGGACAGAATAGTGCAGGTGCTGGCAGTGATCGGGCGAAGAAAAAAGGGCGGGTCATCACGATGCCGGATCACCGCACTGCATCGATCGTGGTGAGTGCGGCTCGCGACCTGATGCCTCAGATCAGTCAGATGATCACCCAACTCGATGCCAACCCAGCCAAGAAACAGAAGGTCTTCGTTTACGACTTGGAAAACGCGGATCCTCAACAAGTTCAGGAAGTGCTCAAGAGTCTTTTTGAGAGCAACCAGAATCAGACCCGACGAACCACGGGTAGTTCGGGTCAAAATAGTGCTCTCACCACGCGTTCGACCCAATCCCAAAACGGTAACACCCGCACAGGTGTCAGTTCCGGAGGCGGGAATAATGGAGGCCAAGGTGGGGGTGGCAATTTCGGACGAAATAATTGAGTTAACGACACGTTTTCCACAACAAAATCTGTAATCAGATCATGAGAATTAATTTTAGATCACCGACTCGTCTGCTATTTGGAGTTGGCATCCTCTGTTTCATTGGAAGTAGCACGTTTGCCCAGTTTAACCAAGGGGGCGGGGGACAACAAGGCGGCACCTCTCGCACTGGCGTCATAAACTACCCGAACAATACGCAGGTAGGAAATGCGACCATCTCCGTTGACCCTGAGACGCGCAAGGTCATCGTCATCACCGATGACGAAACGAATCTTCAAATCAAGGACGTGTTAAACCGATTGGATCAACCGCGCCCACAGGTTCTGATCAAGGTGGTGTTTTTAGAAATCACACACAACAACAGTTCGGATGTCGGTGTCGATGCAGGGCTGAGAAAGAATCTTGGCGGTGGTGTCACTGGGGTGGGAGCGAATGCTTTCGGGTTATCAGGCTTGAATAGTTCCCCATCAAACGCGGTGAACAATGTCTTTGGTCAAAATGTGCAAAGCCTATCCCCAACCCCTCCTGGAGCGGGCCTTTACCAAGTCTTAGGTTCTGATTATCAAGTTACGCTTCGAGCCATTGCCCAAGCGGGGAAGGCCGAGGTGTTGTCGCGTCCGTCGATTCTCGCTCGGAACAATCAACCAGCGACCATCAGCCTCGGTCAACAGGTTCCGCTGGTGAGCAACACGCGGTTTGATGCGGTCAACGGCCAGATCAACACGGTCACTTATCAAAATGTCGGAATTATTTTAAGAGTGACTCCATTTATCACGTCGGACGGGATGGTCGAGATGATCGTTTCCCCAGAAACATCGCAATTAGCAGATCGCTCCCAGTGGGTGCCTATTTCGGCCAATGCTTTGGCTCCGGTGATCAACTCGCGTTTGGCAGATACCGTGGTGGTGGTTCCAGATGGTCAGACCGTGATCATCGGTGGTTTGATGGAGACGCATGTGCTCGAATCAGAGAGTAAAATCCCTTGGCTTGGCGATATTCCTTGGGTGGGTGCAGCCTTTAGGCATAAGCAGAAATCAAAGGTGAAGACTGAGTTGATGATTTTTCTGACGCCTCATGTCGTGGCGGCACCCACGGAGCTTGCTGCGATGTCGGCACACGAGCGAGAGAACGCGATTCTCAAGCCCAAAGCCATCTCAGAAACGGAGTTGGATCATTTCATTGACCGTCTCCCGACGAAGGATATCAACGCGCCGGTGGCTCCCCAAAAGCCCAAGAAAAAATAATCTGCAGAAACTTAGCTCAGATCGTTGGATACTTGTACCCGGCGCGGTAGGGACGGGAGAGGAGTGCGTTCGCGGCGGGATCGTTGACGATTTCTTCCTTGGTTCCATCCCAGTTGATGCTGCGTCCTACCTTCAAGGAGATCATCCCGAGGAGTGGCAACACTGAGGCTCGGTGAGCCAGTTCGATGCCTGCGGCCGGTTTTGACTTATCCGCGATGGAGGTCATAAAATCTGACCAGAGCAATTTCAGATTGTGGCCGTCGGGTTGCTGGAGTTGGGAGTCCTCGTGGATTGGCGTGTCACTCTCTCGGGTGGGATGGAAAGTCCAACCATCCTGCCACCCGATGTGAAGCGTTCCTTTGGTGCCGTAAAAATAGGCCCCGATTCGGTGTTTTTCCGCTCGGTTTTCAGCAAATCGACGATGTTCCCAAACACAGGTAAACTTTTCGAAATCAAAAACTGCTACTTGATGATCAGGGGCATCGGTTGTCTGCTCGCGGTCGTTGATCACCGCAAGCCCGGCTATCTGGCGGCCGCCTGTGCTGTAAACCCGTTTAGGATATTTCTCATCGGTCCACATGAGCACTTGATCCAACCAGTGCACACCCCAATCACCGAGGGTTCCATTCGCATAATCAAGAAAGTTGCGCCAACCGCCCGGGTGGAGCTTTCCGTTGAACGGTCGTTTGGGGGCTGGACCACACCACAAATCCCAGTCCAACCCTTCTGGTGGTTCACTGTTACGCTGAGGTTGCTCGCGCCCGCCACCTCCGTGAGCGAAAAGGCGCACCATCCCAACATCGCCAACGGCACCTGACTTCAAAAACTTCATCGCGTTCACGTGATGCGGACCCACCCGACGGTGTAATCCCACTTGAACAACGCGGCCACTGGCCTGAGCCGCGTTGAGCATGGCACGGCTTTCGTTGACGGTGTGGCCGGTCGGTTTTTCGACGAACACATGCGCGCCCGCTTTGAGGGCTGCGATCGTTTGTAATGCATGCCAGTGATCAGGCGTGGCGATGATGACGATCTCCGGTTTCTCTTTCTCTAAAAGCTCCCGATAATCCACATATCGCTTGGCCTTGTCTCCGCTCAGATCGGAAACCTGTTCCGAGGCGACTTCGAGCGCGGATGAATCTGCATCACAAAGCGCAACCACCTGACATTGGCCCGAGGCCATCGCTTCCTTCAGGACATTTTTCCCCCACCACCCGGTTCCAATTAAAGCGATGCGCCATTTGCGGTTGGGTTTTTGCGCGAGGATAAAAGGGGCTTGTGCGAGGATCCCAGCGGCGGTCGCAGATTGTAAAAAAGTGCGTCGGTTCATGGATTCAAAT
>WBXJ01000105.1 GCA_008933045.1 Verrucomicrobiota bacterium | reverse complement strand
TGTTACTCCATCGGTCAAATCCCTGATAAAAACGCGTCGTGATGCCAGAAAACTTTATGACAACTAATTGTTCGAATGAACTTCCGGTCGCAAAACCTCGAAAATGGTGGAAAACATGCCTGAGGACCTTGGGGTTGGGTGTCGTTGCAATGGTCGCTCTCGGATTTTTGGTCGTGGTGTTTGAAAACTGGCGGGGCCGGCGGGCGTGGGAGGCTTATCGTGTTGAAGCCGAGAGTCGAGGGGTTGTCCTCCAGCTCAGCGTAACCATTCCTCCTCTAATTCCCGAGGGCTCTAACGTGGCAGCAATCCCCATGCTCTCGGCTCTGTTTGACTATCACTCCACGACAAATGGTGAAGTACGCTGGAAAGACTCCAACCTCGTGAATCGAGTGCAATCGGTGAGTGCTTTTGTGACAAAGGTTTTTGCGGATAGTGGACCGAATGCCAATTGGTATAAAGGAACAACCGAGAATTTGGAGGCAATCCAGAAAAACCTTCTAAAACAGGGGGGGAACCTTGCCGCATCCACGGAACCATCGACACCGGCTCGAACAATTCTCACCGCTCTCGACGAATTTGGCACAGAGTTGAGCATTCTTGAGGAAGGATTCAAGCGACCTCAAGTTCGGTTTCCAGCGCATTACGAGGAGGGGTTTGCCTGCCTCCTACCCACCTTATCGGTCATGAAAGGTTTTTCCCGTCTGAGCCTGTTGAAATCGAGTGCCTACTTAGCCGAAGGTAAAACGGATGAGGCCTTTAATCAGGTGTTATTCTCTCTGCGTTGCGGTGAAGTCGTCGGAACCAATCCACTTCTCATCAGCGCCTTGGTACAGTTGGCAATCGACTGGGGGAGCGTCAGCGGCATCTACGAAGGACTCGTAGGTCACCGATGGACGGATGCTCAAATTCAAGGATTCACAACTGTTTTGCGACAACGTGATCCTTACGCACTTTTGAGACAATCTATGCAACTGGAAAGGGCAATCGCGAACGACTTCTACGATCGATCGCGACGGGGCTTTGTTAAAGAAAGCCTTCTAGACCTTGGATCGCCATTCCAAGATCTTCGCATGGTTCCTTCGGCGATGCTTTACCAAAACCAACGACGTCAGAATCAGTTTTATGACGCAATCAACTTCGATGGAGTGCGCGAACATGGATTGAGTACTTTTTCCAAAGATGCTGGGATGGAACAACTCACGAATGGCTTTTGGCCTTATCGGGCGTTGTCCGCTATGCTGGCACCCGGCATCCAGAGTTGCCTGAAGAAAACGGTGCGCGGTCGGGTGACGTTGGATTTGGCAATTCTAGCCTGTGAGTTGGAGAGGTATCGAATCGCAAAAGGCACCTACCCTGAAACACTCGCTAAACTCGTGCCACAATTCTTGAAAGCGATTCCTCACGACGCAGCTTCTGGTGGTGCGTTGCACTATCACCGTGAAAAAAATGATCGTTTCGTCCTCTACTCTGTCGGGAGCGACTTGAAGGATGACCTTGGCGATATCGGTAAGGACGAAGCAGGGGACTGGACTTGGCGGATGCCGAAGTCACTCAATTGATCTCGATTTATTTTGGTGGTTCCCAATGACTCAGCAACTCAACAAGTTCATCGACTACTTCACTCGCATTTTTCCCTTGCGTTGGTTGGTAATTATTTAACAGCACACTAAACACCAACGGATCCCCCTGTACGCCCTCCATAAAACCGGATAAGGTCGCGACCCCGTTGAGGCTGCCGGTTTTTGCCCAAAGTTTCCTGCTCAATCTGGAGCCAATAAAACGGTTTCTTAATGTTCCATCCACGCCCGCCACCGGGAGCAAGGATCGAAAAAGGGAATGATGCTCCCACTCTCGAGACCAACGTAACAAGGTTACCAACGCGTGCGCACTCGACAGGGTGCCACGAGAAAGCCCCGAACCATCCTCTACCCGAAGCTCCGCTCGGTTGATTCCGCGAGCAATTAACCAATCCGTCATGTTAAGAACTGCAGATTGTTCGCTGGTGAAATTACCTGTGAGATTTTGGCGCATTTTCTCACCCGTAAAACGAAAAAGAGTTTCGGCATAAAGGTTTTGGGATTCTTTTAGCATGATAGAAATCATTTCATGCATTGGGGGTGACTGGATTTCGCCGAGGATTTTGCAGTCGGAAAACCCTTCCATCGATCCGGTCACGAAATCTTCTCCACCCACGGGAACGCCACTTTCGTTCAGTTTTTTCCGGAGCCGATCCAGAAACCAAGCCGCGGGATCCGATACCGCAAGTTCGAAACGCTGGGGAACAGCATTCGTCCGCACTTCGCCCGTCACGTAAATCAGGGGGGCGGAGGATGTTCGGTGGAAACTTAATGGCACCAAAGGTTTCTCAGCACCCACCGTCATGGTTCTGTTGGTGATGGCGAGAGAGCCAGTCGCCGGAGTGATCACCAACTGAGCCGGTGAACCCATTCTTGAAGAATGAACTCGAGCGACGACAAAATTTTCGTGCTCATTCAGTGCTGAGATTTCAGCAGCATACGAATGGATCAAATCAGTCGCGAGTCGGTTGGTTCCCCAACGCGAACCGGTGATGCGTGAAACATCCGCCACAAGCCTTCCGTTGATTTGTCGAATATGCGCGGCACGAATTAAGCCTAACAACGCATCCCAGTGATGATTGCCACTAGCAAACATACGATCGCTCCCCCAAGTAGGATCCCCTGCCCCGCTAATAACCAGATCGCCGTTCAACACACCGTGTGCATCAATCTTACCGTGAATACGCACCAAGGTCCTTATCGAAGCATTGGGACCAAGCTCAGCTAAAGCCCAGGCCGCAGTGAATATTTTTTGGTTGGAAGCGAGTTTGAGCAAAACGTGTTCATTCGTCGCGAACAAACCTCGGCCAAACTTTAAATCTACCAACTCAATTCCCCAGGTAGATTTATCGAAACGAGGAGAGCTTGTGAATCGGGCCACTTGATTGGCCCAATCACTTGCAGCCTGAGCGAGAACGTGGCAACTCAGAATACCCACCCCCAAGAATAATAGCTGATTGAGGCGCATCACTTGTCCGTTATTACACCGCCACCCCAGCACCGAGAAGCTTTTAAGATGCAAGGATCGTTGAAAACGTGAGCGATTCTTGGGATCTTTTTGAGTTAAGAATGACCTGAAACAAAAGTTGGCATTTTCTGCGATTTTCTGCGATTTTATTGGCTGATTTATGACGACGATTTGTCTCCAGACAAATCCATCTTTTGAACAGAAATGAGCGATTTGATTCCTACTAATCCCGGTGCCGTGGTCGATGTTTATGATTCCTCCAAAATCGACAAATTGGAGGGGTTGGAGGCGGTTCGTAAACGGCCAGGGATGTACATCGGGGATCCCGATGAGCGTGGGTTGCACCACTGCGTCTTTGAGGTGCTTGACAACTCCATCGACGAACATCTCGCTGGGCACTGCAATCACATTCAGGTTGCCATCAATGTCGATGGCTCGGTTTCCATTCGGGACGATGGGCGCGGTATTCCTGTGGATATGCATCCGAAGTTTAAGATGCCGGCAGTCGAGCTAGTTCTCACGAATCTCCATGCGGGCGGCAAATTTGGTCAGGGAGCCTACAAATATTCTGGAGGACTTCACGGGGTGGGAGCCAAATGCGTTAACGCCCTCTCGGATTGGTTTAAAGTTGAGGTGTCTCGAGACGGTAAGGTTTATTTCATGGAGTTTGAACGTGGAAAAACCATGCGTCCGCTTGAGGTTATCGGAACCTCCAAGAGCACTGGCACGTTGATCACGTTCAAACCTGACGCAACTATTTTTACTCTCACAATTGAGTTCAAATTTGATTTGCTCGCCAATCGTTTGCGCGAATTAGCATTTTTGAACCCCGGAGTAGAGATCACGCTTACGGACGAACGGTTGGACAACAAGTCTGAAAAGTTTTTGTACAAGGATGGCATCGAAGAATTTGTCCGACAATTAGGACGTAATAAGCAGGTCATCCATCCGAAGGCAATTATTGTCAACGGTAAGCGGTCAACGAAAGTTGAGGGTAAAGATGAGGATGTGTTTGTTGATTGTGTGCTGCAGTACAATGACAGCTATACGGATCAGATGCTTTTCTTCGCGAACTCCATCCCCAACCCCGATGGTGGCACGCACAGCACCGGTTTTAGGTCAGCACTGACTCGTGTGATTAACCAGTATGCGAAGGCGAATAATTTAATTAAGGAGAAGGATCCAAGCCTCTCGGGTGATGATGTGCGCGAAGGTTTGGTTTGTGTGTTGAGTGTGAAGCTTCCACACCCTCGATTTGAATCGCAGACAAAGGTAAAGCTCGTGAATACGGAGGTCGATGGGATCGTTGCCTCAATCATTTACGATGGAATGATGACGTTTTTTGATGCGAATCCTTCGATCGCAAAGAAAGTTGTCGAGAAAGGTCTCACGGCTGCCCGTGCTCGGGAGGCGGCCCGCAAGGCCCGAGAGACGGTTCGAAAGAGTGCGCTTACGGGTGGAGGATTGCCGGGTAAATTGGCGGATTGCTCGGATCGCGATCCGGCCAATACCGAACTTTATATTGTCGAAGGTGACTCAGCCGGTGGTTCAGCAAAACAAGGGAGGGATCGCAAGTTTCAAGCAATCCTGCCGCTGCGAGGAAAGCTGATCAACGTGGAAAAAGCTCGCTTGGATAAGGTGCTCCAAAACACTGAAATCCGAACCATGATCACCGCCATCGGAACCGGCATTGGCGATGGTGAGGCTGAGGGATCGTTCAATCTTGAGAAGCTGAGGTATCACAAAATTATTATTATGACGGATGCGGATGTGGATGGTTCTCACATTCGGACGTTGTTGCTGACGTTTTTCTACCGGCAAATGACTGAATTAGTGCGAAAGGGTTTCGTCTATATTGCTCAGCCTCCCCTCTATCAAGTTACCCGCAAGAAACGCGTCGAGTATGTCGATGATGATGCGCAATTGAACAAGATTTTGATACAACTCGGGAGCGAGGACGTGCGGTTGCGGAATCTGGCTGACGGGAAGGAGATGACCGAAAAACAACTCGCCGAAATCATCGAGTTGTTAGTGCAACTCGATAAATACGCTCAAGCACTTCGCCGTCATGGGGGTGATTTTGGAGAGTATATCGATGCGCGGGATGCAAAGACGCATGCCTTACCTCGTCATTTGGTCAAGGTACGTGATGGGAATGTCGAGAGCGTTCACTATTTTCACACCGAGGAAGAGTTGGCGAAATTTGGGGCAGCGAATCCAGATCTACGACTTTTCGGAGATGAGATCCCGGAAGCCAACCAAACTGAAAAAGCGGAGAAAACAAAGGGAAACATTCGTCGTGCCCGCCATTTTGAGCTTCACGAAAGCAAGGCGGTCGCGGATCTACTCCACAAGATGGAGCGGAAAGGGTTTAACATGGAGCATTACTCCGCTCAGGATAAACCCTTGTTCGAAGTCTTGGAAGGCGAAGGCGAAAAGCAACAGGTCAAGCCCCTCTTCTCAATCTCGGAAATTCTCAAGATTGTCAAAGAGGCCGGTAAACGAGGACTTCAGATCAAACGCTTCAAAGGTCTGGGGGAAATGAATGCCAAGGAACTTTTTGAAACTACGATGAACCCAACGAAACGCAAACTGTTGCGAATTGACATGACGGATCCAGTTGAAGCTGAGTTGATGTTCACTCGGCTGATGGGTGACGAAGTGGAGCCTCGACGCCAGTTCATCGAGGACAATGCACTGAACGTGCGGAATTTGGATATCTAACAAATTGTTGCCTACGGCTGCTTTTAAAAAACTGTTTTACCCCATTGTCGTTAACTGAATTTTTCCATGCCCGAAGATAACTCAACTAGCAATGCTGGTGCTGGCACTCCACTTTTTGCCGCGAGCGAGAAAGTCGAAAAGATCAATGTCGCCGACGAGATCAAGAACTCGTTTCTTGATTACTCAATGTCGGTGATTATCTCACGCGCTCTGCCTGATGTGCGTGACGGTCTCAAACCTTCTCAACGCAGGATTTTGGTCGCGATGTATGACTTATCGCTGTTCCCTAATCGGCAACATCGTAAGTGCGCGAAGATTTGCGGTGATACGAGCGGCAATTACCATCCGCACGGCGAAGCCGTCATTTACCCGACGCTTGTTCACATGGCCCAGCCTTGGGCGATGCGGGAACGTTTAATTGATGGGCAAGGTAACTTCGGCTCCGTCGAAGGCGACCCACCCGCTGCCATGCGTTATACGGAAGCTCGAATGACCCATCTGGGAGCTGCCCTGTTAACGGACATGGATAAGGACACTGTGGATTTCGTACCTAACTACGACGAGACCCGGGAGGAACCAGTGGTATTTCCCGCAGCATTTCCAAATCTATTGGTCAACGGCGGCACGGGCATCGCCGTTGGCATGGCGACGAACATGGCTCCGCACAATCTGGGGGAGGTCATCGACGGAATCTGCGCGCAAATTGATAATCCAGAGATCACCGTGAGTGAGTTGATGAAGCACGTGAAGGGACCGGACTTTCCCACGGGCGGCATCATCTGCGGGAAAGATCCGATCCGTCAGTATCTTGAGACTGGGCGAGGGAGCGTTCGCGTGCGTGGCAAAGTCGGCGTGGAACAGCTCAAAGGTTCGCGTGAACAAATTGTCATTACTGAGATCCCCTACAACGTCAATCGCGCTACCTTGGTGTCGCGCATCGCAGACTTAGTTAACGAGAAGGTGATCAACGACATTACGGCCATCCGCGACGAGTCGGATGAGAATACCCGTGTTGTCATCGAGCTAAAACGAGACGCCGTTCCGAAGGTGGTGATCAATAATCTCTTTAAGTACACATCCCTCGAAACAACTTTTTCGGTCAACTCCCTAGCGATCGACCATGGTCGCCCGAAAATTCTAAATCTCAAGGAGATGATCAGTTGCTATATTGATCACCGCCGCGAGGTAGTCTTGCGCCGCACTCGATTTGAACTTCGAAAGGCGGAGGATCGCGCTGAAATCTTGGAAGGATTTCTGATCGCGTTGGCCAACTTGGATGATTTTATTCGCATCATTCGCACCTCTCAGAACCGTGATGAGGCGCGGGTCAAACTGATGGCCTACGAATTCACGAAGAATAATGTAGAAAAACTCGGTGTCCTAATACGTAATCCCGCTCGCCTGACCTCTGGACGTTATTTGTTTAGCGAGGTTCAAGCCAACGCGATTCTGGAGCTTCGCCTTTATCAACTCACAGGACTTGAACAGGAAAAGGTCAAGGGAGAATACAACGAGCTGATCAAACGCATTCAAGATTTGTTGGATATTCTAGCTCGCGAATCACGCGTGATGACAATCATCAAAGCCGAACTCAAAGAAATTCGGACTAAATATGCCAATGATCGTCTGACCGATATTGTTCCTGATGAAGGCGAAATCAATATTGAAGACCTCATCGCGAATGAAGGTGTCATCATCACGATCACGCATAACAGCCTGATCAAACGCACCAACGTGAGCTCCTATCGTTCCCAACGACGTGGGGGCAAGGGTGTGATCGGAATGACCACGCGGGAGGCCCAGGTTGAAGGGGAATCAAACGACTTTATTGAGCATCTCTTCACGGCCAGCACTCATGATTATCTCATGTTTTTTACGAACAAAGGACGTGTTTATGTTGAACGTGTCCACGAGATTCCTGATATGGGTCGAGCTTCCAAAGGGCGAAGTATCGCTAACCTTCTGCAAATGCAAGCGGGAGAAACGATTGCCGCACTGATTCGAGTCCTGTCCAAATACGGCCCAAAAAAGGAGGATATTACTTGGGAACAACCCAATTTCCTATTTTTCTGCACGAAACAAGGCACGGTTAAGAAGACACCGCTAGTCGCTTTTGGGAATATGCGCAAAGGCGGCATCATAGCAATCGGCATTGATGAGGGCGATGAACTGATGGGTGTGAATCTCACCGGTGGTGCCGACGAGGTTGTCCTCATCACGAAAGAAGGGATGAGCATTCGTTTTAATGAGGAAGATGTTCGCTCGATGGGACGTCAGGCTGCGGGTGTTAGAGGAATCTCGCTTGAGAGCAAAGATAATGTCGTAGCTCTGGCGCTGGTGGTTCCGAATGCGACACTCCTAGTTGCGGGCGACCAAGGGATCGGCAAACGCACCGATTTTTCGGAGTATCGCCAACAATCCCGTGGCGGCAAAGGCGTCATCACGATGAAGACCACCGACAAGACTGGAAACGTTGTGGGAGCACTCACGGTAAATGACGCAGACGAAATCATGCTGATTAGCGTCGAAGGCCAAATGGTGCGTATTGCCGTCAAAGGTATTCGCGAAACTGGACGCAACACCATGGGTGTTAAGCTCATCAATCTTTCCACTGGCGACAGACTCCAAGCCATCGCTCCCGTGATCAACGAGAATCAAGAAACCGAGGGAGAAGATCCTCAGACCACCATCGAGTTGTAACTCGAGTGCACTTTGAGGCCCTTCGTTCTTCCAAGAACGAAGGGCTTTTTGACAAAAAAAGGCCGGCAGGTTTCCCTGACGGCCCTGCAAATTCGCGAAAGTCTTACTCAGCAACTTGGCTGCGGCTAAACATATGAGAGGAGTGGCCGTAAAAAGTTTCTGCAGCCTCCATTATGGTCTCTGAAAGAGTCGGATGCGCGTGGACTATCGAGGCAAGATCCTTCACACAGGCACCCATTTCTACAGCAACGACGGCTTCACCCACCAATTCGCCTGCACCGTGACCAACCATTCCCACGCCGAGGATGCGCTCGGTTACTGGGTCAATAATCAATTTGGTGAGTCCGTCCGTTCGGTCAAGCGTGAGCGCACGACCCGAAGCACCCCAAGGAAACTTAGCCACTTTAACGGTGATGTTTTTTGCCTTGGCTTCGGTTTCTGTCAAGCCGACCCAAGCAACTTCAGGATCGGTAAAAACTACTGCTGGAATCACGATTTTCTCCGGCACTGGATGTCCGCCGAGAAGAGATTCCACCGCGATACGTGCTTCCTTTGAAGCCTTATGGGCCAGCATGATTCCGCCTGCGACATCGCCAATCGCATAAATGTTTGCGTCTCCTGTTTGTTGATATTCATCAACCTTGAGGAATCCGCGATCATCTCTCAAAACCTTGGTGTTTTCTAAACCAATATCATTCGAGTTAGGCGAACGCCCAATGGAAACAAGCACTCGATCATAATATTCCTCTAGTTTCTGGCCGTTGTATTCAATCAGCACCTTGATCTGTTTACCACTTGTGGCCATTTTCAAGACCTTCGCCTTGAGCCGTGTTTCGCGGAATGCTTTCTCAGCATACTTGGCGACGGGTCGAACGAGATCCGGGTCAGCTCCAACAAGAATGGCCTCCGTAGCCTCGACCAAAACAACCTTACTGCCCAATGAGGCGTAAACTGTCCCAAGCTCCATGCCGATGTAACCGCCACCGATAACCAAAAGGTTCTCCGGAATATCTTCCAAATTCAATGCTTCTGTGGAGGTCATGACCCGAGGATTCCCTAAGTCAAAATCTCGGTGCATCGCCGGTTTTGAACCCACCGCAATGATCGCTTTTTCGAACTGAACAAATTGTTGCCCTGCCTCTGTCTCTACGCGCAATGTTTGGCTATCATCAAAGTAGCCCCGCCCTTGCAGCACTTGGACGCCTCGAGCTTTTGCAAGACTGGCAACACCCAGATTCAATTTGGTAATGATTGAGTCCTTCCACGTGCGCAGCTTATCGACGTCGAACTGAGGTTGGCCGAATGTGATACCCCAACGAGCCGAGTCGCGGGCTTCGTTGACCAACTTGCTGACATGCAGCAAAGCTTTGGAAGGAATGCAGCCACGGTTTAAGCACACGCCACCGAGCTTTTTATCCTGCTCAACTAAGATTACTTTTTTACCGTGAGCGGCCGCGTAAAAAGCTGC
>WBXJ01000104.1 GCA_008933045.1 Verrucomicrobiota bacterium | reverse complement strand
GTGTTTAGGGTAAATGAGCATCAACCAATTCATTCGTAAAAAGCTCCGACCACGCACGGTATTTGACTATACAGCCGAACTGGTCAAAGGCGGGGATTGCAAGTCGGGTTTGGACATTGGCTGTGGAAGCCACTCGGACTTGAGCGCGTTTCGGCCGGCGTTGAGGACGGTCGGCATCGATGCGTTTCCAATGGCGATCGAGATGGCGAGAGCAAAAAACTTGCACGATGATTATCTGGTGGCAGACATCCTTCGGGAGGATTCCACATCCATTTTAGAGCGAGTCAACAACGGCGAAAAATTCGACATCGTCAGCCTTTATGGAGTGATCGAGCATGTGCCCAAACATTTGGGGTTTGAACTTTTAAGACGATGCGAGCAGTTGACGAGTAAATACGTCATTTTAGAAACCCCAAACGGGTTCGTCGAACAGGGACCCGAATTCGGTAACGAATTTCAACGGCACCTCTCGGGCTGGTTCATTCATGATTTTGAAGGAATCGGTTACGAAAATTTTGGGACGACCGGGACGAAATATCTTCGCGATTATATGGCGGGGCCAAAGTACAACTTTCCGATGTGTATTACCTTGGATGAGGTTCTCACTCTGCTATTGAGGATCAACAAACGTCCGAAGCATGCGTTTAACCTCGTTGCTCTCAAGGACGTACGAGGCACTTACGCACGACATAAAACGGCCCTCCGTCGGTAACTAATCAGGTGAGTACGAACGCTGAGTTTTGGAATGAACGCATATGATTTGTGCTTCGATCACCCAATGCCGGGGATGCCATGCTGCCATTGATAGGTGCGAGGTGGTTCTCACTATGGATCCTATGCCATTGGCTGGAGTGTTCTGCCCCACCGAAGCGACGGCTTTAGCAGCACCCCTTATTCCTCTGACTTGGGTGTTGTGCTCTGAGTGTGAATTGGTGCAGGTGGCAGAAAACGTTTCTGATGCGACACTATTCTCGCATTACAACTACTCGTCCTCAAGCATCGCTGGGCTGGTCCAGCACTTCGTGGGTTATGCGGAGTTTCTGAAGGCTCGATATTCTGGCTCTGATCGACTGTCGTTTCTGGAGATTGGATGCAACGACGGGGTGCTGCTCCAGAGGTTGCCTCAACATTGGAATTTGGTAGGAGTCGATCCAAGCGATGTCGCGCTACGGGCGACAACATCGCCGGTTCACTACACGCTTCACAACCAACCGTTCACCTTGGGACTTGTCTTGGATCAACATTTGGAGGGAAAAATCGATGTTATCTCGGGTTCCAATTGTTTAGCTCATATTTCTGATCTAAGAAGCGTTTTTGAAGCGGTCGCCCTTGCGCTAAGGATCGGAGGCGATTTCTGGCTGGAGGTGCATGATCTCGCATCGCTCCTTCGTGGGTGTCAGTGGGACACAATTTATCACGAACATAAAGTGGAATGGAGCGAACAATCGCTGCAACGATGTCTCGCTCCGCTAGGCTTTTCTCATGTGCAAACATTGAAAACACCCATGCATGGTGGGGCGTTACGCATTTGTTTTCGGAAGGAATCGCATCGAGGAAGCAGCCCAGTTCAACCGAATGTTCTGCGGCCTTTGTTGAACCGATTGCAGGAGGCGTACCATCATCGTTATGAGACAAAAGCGGCTCGGCTTCTCATTAAATCCAAGCAACAGGGCCACTGCATCGCTGCTTACGGTGCCGCCGGTCGTGCGAATGTTTACTTGAACCAACTGCAAGAATTGCGTTTCGATTACATCGTGGATGAGGCGCCTTTGAGGGTTAATAAATTCATTCCTCGTGTTGCGACACCGATTGTGGCGCAGACTCGGTTGTTGGAGCAACCCGCCAACGATTGCCTAATTACGGCTTGGAATTATCGCGAGGATATCATCCGTAAAAATCCCGCCTATTCTGGAACATGGCTCACCGCGTTTGAGGAGGATTGATGCGGGTTTGCGTTTTAGGTCATCAGGGAATGCTCGGGCATATGGTCGTGCGATATCTCGCCCAGATGGGGCATGAGGTGCGGACGGTTTCCCAACGGTTTCTCTCAAATGACGTTGAAGCCTTCCTGCATGAAGTGCAGCTCACCCAGTCCGATTGGTGTATTAACTGCATCGGGGTTCGTGCGCACGATGGGATCAGCTCAGCGCAACTGTTTGCAATCAACGCAGAGCTACCTCGATTACTCGCAGAATCTCTTCCGCCTTCTACTCAACTGATTCATGCAAGCACAGATGGAGTGTTTCAGAACCACCCGTCCGACCGGTTGGTTTCCGATATTCCTGATGCGACAGATGATTACGGGCTCTCCAAGCGACAGGCGGAGTCAGTAGTTTTAGCTGCCAACCATTACGTGATTCGTTGTTCAATTATCGGCCCCGAGCTTACCACGAGCCGCAGTTTATTTAGTTGGGCTTTGAGTCAGAGAGGGCGGATTCTCGGTTTTACGAATCATTCCTGGAATGGCGTGACCAGCCTCGAATGGGCGAAATTATGTCAACGGTTGGTGAACGGTGAACGATTTGGCGCCAAGAAACTGCTTCAACCGGGGTTCACCCCAGCCTGCTCAAAGCATGAGTTGCTAAGCCGCATTATCGAGACTTGGCATCAGGACGTCCGTGTAGAAGCCCTGGAAGCTCAGTGTTCCGTCTCGAGAACACTCGTGCCAAATATTTCAACCCCGACGATAGCCGTCCAACTTCGAGAATTGCAGGAATACCCCTGATCGTCATTCGATATGAGCTACGTCACTACTGTTATTCCTGTTTACAACGGCGAGCGTTTTTTAGGTGCCACGCTCCAATGCATCGCGGATCAAACCCGTCGCCCTGATCTTTTGGTGGTGATCGATGACGCCTCCACGGATCGAACCTGCGCGTTGGTGGAGGGTTTTCAGAAGGCACACCCGGAGATCAACTGCGAATTACGAATCAACGAATGTAACCAAGGACTTTTCAAAAACCTCAACCGTACCCTGCAATTCGCTTCGCAGACCGACTACCTGCATTTACTCCTTGCGGATGATCTAGTGCTGCCCAAATTTTTGAGCCGAACAGTCTCAGTTTTAGAAAACGCTTCGAGTCTGTCTCTCGCCTTCAGCTTAACAGAAGCCATCGACCATGAGGGTGTATTGATCCCGTTTTTACATCAACGGACAGCCGACGGAGTCAACCATTTAACCCAATCCGAATTGGTCAAACGACAAAGCGAATTACAAACTTTGTTTTGTGGCTCGGTACTTTTAAAGACGAATCACCAAAAATTGCCCTGCGAATTTCGTTTAGACATGCCTCAGACAGCAGACTGCGTTTTCTATGCTGAGATAGCGACACACTGCCGCGCAATTCTGGAGGTGGGGGAGGTGCTTTGCCAAATCCGATCTCATCCTGATAGCGCGACCTCCCGGAACAAGAGACAGATTCAATCGTGGGTGCTGGATGAATGGAAAGCAATGGAACTAGGACATCAAATGCGAGATGGATCCGTTCTTGCACGATGGTTGCAGAGGCAGAAGCTTCTGTGCCTTTTTGCTGCCAGATCGCACGTAAAAATTCAGGGGACACGGGATGAAACACCTGAGTTTGCGAACCAAATACGCTCGGCAACCCAAACCGTTGTCACACCCATCCATTGGGTTTTAGGGAGACTAGCGGTAGCACTAAGAGATGTTTGGCACGTATTTTAAACCAAAATAAGGATTTGACACGTTGGCACCACGAATCACTAACATAAGAGTATGAAAGATCCGACGATCCAACGATCCAACGATGCGTAAAGAAAACCCTTACTATTTTGCAGCGGGTGCCGACCTTGATGCAATGATCCATCTTCAGGTATTTGGAGGACTGGCGAGTGGCATATGTCCAACGTATTCGGTGAGTGACGATCTGGCGAAGCGCGTCCAAGTTAAGCTTATCAAACGGTTTAAAATAGGGATTGTCACAGGCGAGACCACACTCCGAATACCGTCACGGAGGTTTTTTGCTCGGTGGGAAACAGGCCCAAGCACGTCCACTGAGGTTCTGGCCGAGTCGATACCGCTCGCAATCTGTCGCCTCGCGATCCTGATCACCGATAAGCACAACGACTAGTCTTTTGATCCGGAGGATGCGCCGCAGGGGCATCGCTTTCCGAATGCTGGATGAATTCCCACCCTATTTATTTTGATTACAACGCCACGACACCCGTGGATGTCGCTGTGCTCGAGGAGATGCGTCCGTATCAAGAGACGATCTGGGGCAACCCTTCGAGCATCCATCAGGTCGGGCGCCGTGCACGGGCCTGCCTCGATGAGGCGCGGGATCGGGTGGCGCAGGTGCTCGGAGCCAAGCCGAGTGAGGTTGTTTTTACGAGCGGCGGAACCGAGAGCAACAACCTCGCTATTTTTGGAACGGCCCGACTTTTGCAAGCTAAAGGCAAACACCTGATCACGTCTTCCATTGAGCATCATGCAGTACTTCACTGCTTTGATTATCTCGAGAGGAAGGAGGGATTTCGAGTCACACGCCTGCCGGTGGACCGTGACGGGCGCGTGGATCCTGCATCTGTGAAAGCGGCGTTGACTCCCGAAACAAGTTTGGTCTCTCTGATGGCCGCGAACAATGAGACGGGAACCCTTCAACCCGTGCGGGAGGTCGGAGCCATCTGTCGCGAACGCGGCGTGATCTTCCATACGGACGCGGCACAGTGGTTTGGTAAAGAACTGTTGCCTAGTATTAGTTATTTCAATGCAGATTTGGTCTCCATTTGCGCCCATAAATTTCACGGTCCGAAGGGGGCCGGTGCGCTCTATATCCGATCACCCCTGCTCCCAGATCCGATTATTTTCGGCGGCGGCCACGAAAATGATCGGCGAGCGGGAACGGAGAATTTGTCGGCTACAATTGGCTTAGCGCGGGCGTTAGAAATGTTCGTGCCCCAACCCGTTTTTGCAGTGGAAGCGATGCGAGGGTGGACGGAACGTCTCGCCAAAGCAGCGGAAGCGATTGATGGAGTTGAGGTGCGTGGTTCACGCCAGCACCGACTGGCCAACACGATTTCGTTCACCGTGGAAAACGCGGACAGTATCGCGCTGATGGCTTCGTTGGATCTTGAGGGGGTTTGTGCGTCGAGCGGTTCGGCGTGTTCCGCAGGATCCTTGGAGCCTTCGCACGTGCTGAGCGCGATGGGAATTCCCCGAGCTCTCGCGAATTCATTCGTTCGATTTTCCTTGGGAAGGGGGACAACCGAGGATGAGGTAACAGCGGTAGAACGCATCCTACCACGAATCATCGCGGTATTGAGGGCAGGGCGATAAGCGATCTCTGGTTTGCGAACAACCCAGATCGTGTTTAGATTTTTCTAAGAACCTTTCAAAAATATGTGGAGAAACTTGATTCATTCCGCAGCAGTCGTTTTCATTCTCTGGGGCACAGACTTCCCATGATTGAACCGCCACTGACGACGTAGACAGTGGTTACGCGCTTGTCTCTGGGGGGATGGCTTGAGATAAAGGGGAGACCTGATGAACATTTACGAGGAGCTTCAATGGCGCGGATTGGTTGCGGATTGCACCGATGCGGAACAGTTGCGATTGCGGCTCGCGGCGGGTGCGATGACTCTTTATGCGGGGTTTGATCCCACCGCAGATAGTTTGCACGTCGGCAACCTCGTTCCTTTGATTGCGCTGAGACGTTTCCAGTTGTGCGGGCATAAACCCATCGCTATCGCCGGTGGAGCCACCGGATCGATCGGGGATCCCTCGGGTAAAACGGATGAACGACAGCTTTTGACGCGTGCCGTTCTCACCGGAAATATCACTAGTGTGAAGCTCCAGTTGCAGCAGTTGCTGGATTTTGGAGCCTCGACGAATCCGGCGCGTTTGTTGGATAACGATTCTTGGACGGCACCAATCTCGTATTTGGATTTTCTTCGCGATATCGGGAAGTTTTTCACCGTGAACATGATGGTCGCCAAGGAAAGCGTCAGGGCACGAATGGAGGATCGCGAAGTTGGCATTAGCTATACCGAGTTTAGTTACATGCTGCTTCAAGCCTTTGATTTTTATCATCTGCGCAAGGAGTATGGCTGTGAATTGCAAATCGGTGGAACTGATCAATGGGGAAATATTACTGCGGGGATTGAACTCACGCGGAAAAAATTAGGTGCTCAGGTTTTTGGTCTGACGCTTCCGTTGATCACGAATGCGGATGGTTCAAAATTCGGGAAAACGGTTGCTGGCGCGATCTGGCTTGATCCGAAGCGAACGAGCGTCTACCGATTTTATCAGTTTTGGATCCGGACCGATGATCGCGATGTGGTCCGCATGTTGAAGTATTTCACTTTCCTGTCTCAGGAGGATATCGCGATGCTGGAGGAGGAACATCTCGCCAAACCTGAGGCGCGGGTCGCTCATAAGGCATTGGCGAAATCGGCAACTGATTTGATTCACGGTCTCAACGCGACTCAGGAAGCGATGCGAGCGAGCGAGATTTTATTCGGTGGCGAACTTGAAGGGATTTCAGAGATAACCTTCAATGACATTGTGGGGGAAGTGCCGACCAAACCGTTCGAAGCAATCAAGTTTGAGGGATCAGGTTGGCCACTTATCGATGCCCTTGTTCACGCGGGCTTGGCGTCTTCAAAAGGTCAGGCACGGAAAGATATTGAGGGTGGAGGGATCTATGTGAACAACTCACGAGAAGTGAGTTTAACTCGGGCTTTAGGTGCTAATGACCTTCTGTTCTCAAAACATATTCTGATCCGCAAAGGCAAACGGAATTACGTGGTCTTGTCAGTCGTTTAACGCAAACAGGGTCCTAAAAAAGAGTGAGTTTTTTGGGTTGAGTTCATTCCCTGATTGCGTCGTTAATAGTGCCGATGTTTTCGCATGTTGTCATTTTTTGGACCGATCCGAGCAATCCTAATGGAGCCGATGAGTTGTTGGCGGGTATGGAAAAGTTTTTGAAACCCATCCCGGGCGTTGTCCACTTTCACGCAGGGCGGATGGTGCCTAGCCATCGGCCGGTGGTGGAACAAAGCTACCAAGTGGCGTTAAACCTGATCTTTGCAGACAAGGAAGCACAAGATGTTTATCAGGCTCATCCGCTTCACATTGAATTTGTGGAAACGGTCTTCAAAAAAGTTTGTTCGAAAGTGGTTGTTTACGATTTCGCCTCGTAAAGGCTCATCCGCTTTATCTTGGAGGGTAGAGCCAGATCTCAGGCAAGGCTTTGAAAGATTGAGGCTGCGGCAGTCCGGGGAACGGGTGCTGCATAAATGGGGCGGCCGATTACCAACCAGGTGCTGCCCGCTGCCATCGCCTCACGCGGGGTCATGGTGCGTTTTTGGTCGTCGCCCGCAGGTCCTGCGGGGCGGATACCCGGGGTGATTAAGGCGAAATCAATCGGCACAATTTTTCGCAGCATCACAACCTCGTGCGGTGAGCAAACTAGACCTCGGAGACCTGCCTGCACGGCCAGCCGAGCCAGTCGCTCCACTTGACAGCCCACCTCCGAGGTGAGACCAATTTCTTGAAGGTCACTGCCATCCATACTGGTCAGCACGGTGACTCCAAGCACCAAGGGCGCCGGGCGACCCAGAGCAGCGGCAGTTTTCTGCGCGGACTCCTCCGCCGCACGCATCATCTCAACTCCTCCACAGGTATGAATGGTGAGCATTTGAACATCTAATTTGACAGCCGCAGAAACCGACTTGGCAACTGTGTTGGGGATGTCGTGAAATTTCAGGTCGAGAAAAACTGAAGCCCCTGTCGCTCTGACTTGGCGCACGATGTCTGGGCCACCACTGGTGAAAAGCTCACTGCCGATTTTGACCGCACCTACGACCGAGGCTAGGTCGGTTGCTAAGGACAAAGCTTGGGCCGGTTCTGGGACATCGAGGGCAACGATGATCGGGTTTCGAATCATAGGATCCCTTTTTTAGGCGCTGAATCACCCCGTCGCGAGCGAAATCGGTGAGGTAAATCGGTTTCTCCTTGAGCAAGCACTTCCCTAATGCAATATGCAACCGTGCCGAAGCTTGTGCAGTTTTTGGTTCTCTTGTTGCTGGTGACTTGGGTCGGGTGTTCCTCCCCGAGCCAGCCCCGCACAGTCACCCATTTAACGGAGATTCAGGTCGAACCCGCACCTGCTGTGGCGGATCATCGAGAGGATCCGTTTGAGCCGGTGCCCGTGGCCACAACGCCTCTCACTGTTCCTCAACCCGCCCCACCTGACGCCCTTGGGCATTGGGTTTCTTATCATCACTGGTCACAACATCATGGCCTGCAGCCTTATCTCGTAAAGGGAATCGCACCTAGCTTGACCCTCGAACAAAACACGGTGGGCGGTCTTTTGGTGCTCTCGGTTGGCAATCCGTACATTCGATGGAATGGAGTCAATCTAGGATTGGGTTTTGCGCCGGTTTGGCTCAGGGGTGAAATCCAAATCCACTCGATCGATATCGCTAAAACACTGGATCCTCTGATCAACCCATCCGCTCCCGATGCACGACCCATGAGGATTCTTGTGCTTGATCCAGGTCACGGTGGCGCAAATTTTGGAACACGCAGTTTTGATGGAAGTCTGGTGGAAAAGGATCTCACGTTAGATTGGGCAAAACGAGTGCAACGGACGATTGGACAGCAGACGTCGAATTGGACCGTGCTCTTGACGCGGACGAACGATGTGGAGCTGACCGGTTTGCAGCGGGTCGCTTTTGCCGATGCTGCACAAGCGGATCTGTTCATCAGCCTGCATTTTAACTCCGTTGCCAACAACGCAGGCGAAGCGGGGTTGGAAACCTATTGCACGACGCCGTTGGGATTGCCATCAAACCTTACCCGTGAATTTGAGGACAACCTTTCCCACCTGTATCCCAACAATCAGTTTGATGAGAACAACCTTTACTACGCGCTGGGTTTACATCGCACGCTGGTGCGACTCACTGGAGGTAAGGATCGAGGATTGCGGCGTGCTCGATTCATGACCGTAGTTCGAGAGCAAACTCGCCCGGCTGTTTTGATCGAAGGAGGATATCTTTCCAACCCGCGAGAGGCTAGGCTCATCGCGACTCCAGAGTTTCGACAACGCCTTGCGGATGCCATCGTGACCGCACTCTTGGAGTTGGATGGTCGAGTCAATTTGAATGGAAAATAAATGACCATGAGTCATCACCCATCGATCTTAGTTACGGGCGGTGCGGGATTTATTGGCTCGCATCTCGTGCGACGACTTCTCGCCCAAGGTCAATCGGTGACGATTATCGACGACCTCTCCACCGGACGCCTAGCGAATCTGGCCGACATCGAATCTCATCCGGAGTTGCGCATCATCGTCTCTCGCGTTTCTGAGTATAAAGAACTGAAGGAAATCGTCGCCCAATCGCAACGAATCTATCACCTCGCCGCAGCCGTCGGAGTGGAAATGGTGATCAATTCCCCGATTCGCACCATTCAAAATAATCTTTTAGAAACGGAGATCATCCTCGAGGCAGCTTGTGCAAATCAGACCCCAGTCTTGTTGGCATCGACTTCAGAAGTGTATGGCAAAAGCCTCAAAGAATCTTTCGCCGAAACTGATGATCTATTGATCGGCCCACCCACATTGGGCCGATGGAGCTATGCGTGTTCAAAATTGATGGATGAGTTTTTGGGACTTGCTTACCACAAGGAACGAGGCGTGCCCGTGATCATTGCTCGATTGTTCAACACCGTAGGCCCCCGACAGACGGGTCGGTACGGGATGGTCTTACCCAGATTCATTGAAGCCGCCCAAACGGGTCGAGCGTTGGAGGTCTATGGTGACGGGCTTCAGACACGCTGTTTTTGTGATGTTGCCGATACCGTGGAGGCACTTCTGAGGTTAACTGAAACCCCTGCATCGGTGGGTCAAATTATCAATGTGGGTAGCACCGAGGAGGTGAGCATTCTCGAGCTAGCAAAACGGGTGTTGGTCGCGACAAGTTCGAG
>WBXJ01000103.1 GCA_008933045.1 Verrucomicrobiota bacterium | reverse complement strand
TTGGGCTGCGACATTCGAGACCACGGCACAGAGCAATAAACAAACAGAGGGAACTTTCATATGGCTTAATGTGTTAGAGAACCACCGCACAGACAATCAAAATTTACGTTGCAAACAAGGGAGATCATCAAAAAATTTGAAACAAATCGTTCGATGGGGCGAGGCAATTCTTGTTCTCAAATACGTTTGGCACTGGTGTGATCAGTTAACCATTGAAAATCCGTCGATGGCGTAGCGGGAAATAAGCCTCCCACACCTCCTTTGACGGGTGGACGGACCGTACCCTTCTCTCCGGTGACAACCCATTTGTGGACCTCAGAATGACCGTCAGCGTAAGAGAAATTGGCGGCACCGTTATGGAAGGAACCAGGGACATTGCCCCAAACGACGGTGCTGAGGGTGTTGACAAAGAATCCGTCATTGATGGTGTCCGGGTGTTCATCGATAAAAACAAATCGCTGCGTCGGAGCATCTAGGTCGCTGGACTTCGAGTATTGGCGGTATTCAGGATTAAAACGGTTCGTGAGAACTCCAGTGTCACCGATCATGGCATTCATTGCCATGCTGCGGAGCCTCGAGCCATTCGCAGCCATGGAGCGATCCGCAGGGCATTTGAAGATTCCGATATTCTTACTGGTGTAGGGAGCGATTTTATTGTCCGTCAGATAAATCACGTTGGTATTATCGTCGGAGTCTCCCCAGTCCAGCACATTGTTGACCCAGTTTTGACGTTTCTCTTTGGTCTCGTCTCTTCCGTGATTGTTGATGAACCGTTCATTGTCGTCAGCATAGAGAAACCAAGCGGTATTGAGTTGTTTCTGATTTGTAAGACAGATGATGCCATGCGCTTTTGCCTTCGATTTACTCAGTGCTGGCAGGAGCATTCCTGCGAGGATCGCGATGATTGCGATCACTACTAGTAACTCAATGAGCGTGAAGGCAGCGGGGCTGTGGGGAGAAACAGGGTGATCGAAACGACACATAAATGGCGGGGGCGGAATACTAACTCGTTAGCTTGGATACCACTTTTCCAGCAACATCTGTCAAACGAAACTCGCGCCCTTGATAACGGTAAGTAAGCTTTTCGTGGTTAAGCCCAAAGAGATGCAAGATTGTTGCGTGAAAGTCGTTAACGTGAACGGGATCCTTCACGACATTCCAGCCGATTTCATCAGTTTCTCCAATAACCTGCCCCCCCTTGACGCCGCCCCCAGCCATCCAAGTGGTGAAGGCGGATGGATGATGATCACGTCCTGTAACGGCTGCAAAACCACGACGATTTTCACCGAGTGGCGTGCGCCCAAACTCGGTCCCCCACACCACGAGGGTCGAATCGAGAAGTCCTCGTTGTTTGAGATCCTTCAGCAAAGCAGCGAGAGGTTGATCGACGACGCGACAATTGAAGAGGAGGTCGTTGCCGAGATCGTTGTGGTGATCCCAGGACGCGTGGTGGATGCTGACGAAGCGCACACCTCGCTCGATCATGCGGCGTGCCAGGAGGCAGTTGGTCGCGAACGATTTGAAAGCTTGAACCCCGCCGCCACGCTGAGTTTTCATCCCGCCCCCATCACGGTTCACGCCGTAGGCCTCAAGGGTCGCGGCTGTCTCACCCGAAAGATCGATCAACTCCGGTGCAGCGGTCTGCATACGACCCGCCAACTCGTAAGAATCGATTCGAGCAGAGATTTCGGGATCACCCACAGCCTTTTGGTGTAGGCGATTGAGATCCTTTAAAGTGTCTAAACCGTAATGGCGCATTTCAGGAGTCAACCCACGGGGTGTGGCGAGATCCTGCACCGCTTCTCCTTCGCTCCGAAAGGTGACGCCTTGATAGTTGGAGGGAAGGAATCCGCTCGAGAAAAGGGTGTTTCCTCCGCTCGGCGAACGACCCGCTGTGAGGACCACATACCCGGGAAGATTTTGCGACGGGCTGCCGAGTGCGTAATTTATCCAGGCTCCGACGCTTGGGCGACCGTGGCGCGAAAAACCCGTATACATCAGAAGTTCCCCAGGATGATGGTTAAATGCCTCGGTATGCATCGAGCGAATGACGGCTAAATCATCCGCGCAGGTGCTGAGGTTCGGGAGGAGTTCGGAGAATTCAATGCCGCTTTGGCCTACTCGCTCAAATTTATAGGGGCTGCCCAGGAGGACTGCGGTGTCCTTTTGAAGAAAAGCGAATCGCACATTTTTTGTGAGAGATTCGGGCATTTTTTGGCCATTGAGTTCGCGGAGTTTAGGCTTGGGATCAAAAAGATCCAACTGGCTTGTGCCACCCTCCATGTAGATGAAAATGCACTGTTTAGCTTTCGGCGCGAAATGCGGTGCTCGAGGGGCGAGCGGATTGATGGCGAGAGTCTCCGTGGCGAGCAGTTGATCGCCTTGAAATAGGGACGCGAGTGCTAGCCCACCTAACCCGCTGGCGGATGAAGTCAGAAAGTCACGCCGCGTTAGTTGGATGGCGTTGTTAAAATTATCAAAAGGAGTCATTCGCGCGTGGTGAACTCGTCTAGATTAAGAATTAATTGAGCCAGAGCGGCATCGGGATGCAGGATTAGCCCGGGAGCAGTGGCTTTCGCGGACAACTCCAACTGGTGTTGATAAAAGGATTGGATGCGTCGTAATTCGGTGCGAGTGGGTTCGCGGTTAAGGCAGATGGCAAAGGCGAGTTTGATCTTTTCTTCTGGCGTGTTTGCCTCGATCCGAAGTTTCACGGCAAGTTGGCGTCCGGATTCTTGGAATAAATTATTATTCAGCCGAGCGAGCGACTGAAGGGGGTTGTTGGAACGTGTTCGTCGGGTGCAAATAATGTTGGGATCTGGAGCATCAAATGTCGCTGCCAGAGGATACGGGATGGTTCGTTGGGACTGGATATAAAGACCGCGTCGATATCGATCTAGACCCTTGGTTTCAGGCCAAGTCACGCCGCCGATAAATTCATAACCAATCTTATAGAGATCGGGTGGGAAGGCCGGATGAATGCTTGTGCCTCCAATAGATTCATCCAAAAGCCCCGCCGCTTGCAGGTAAATATCTCGGACAATTTCTGATTCCACAGGAAGCCGACTCTGGCGAGAGAGTAGTCGGTTGGTGGGATCCACACCCAGCGAGGAAGGCTGCTGGCGGGAGGATTGACGATAGGTCGCTGAGGTGACGAGGAGTTTGATCAATTGTTTGCGACTCCAGCCACGTTGCTCAAATTCTACAGCCAACCAATCGAGCAATTCCGGATGAGTAGGGCGATCTCCCTGAGTCCCAAAATCTTCCTCCGAAGGAACCAGCCCACGCCCGAAAATATGTTTCCAAAAATGATTTACTGCCACCCGACTGGTCAACGGATGCCCCGGAGAAACCAACCATTGGGCAAGATCAAGCCGGTCTGCACGAGCATGACGCGCTCGAAGAGGTGGCAGCACTCGGGGAGTGTTAGGCTGCACCACGGCACCCGGTCTGAGGAAATCGCCTCGCACATGGATGCGAGTCGAAGGCGGGTCGGCTAAAGTGTTGAAGGTCATCGTCACGCGTTTGGTTTCCGGTTTTTTTCCCACCGGTCGCAACTCCGCGTCAATTTCTTGGGCACTATCAAAAAACGCGTATACCTCATAAAACTCGCGCTGAGAGAGAGGATCGTACTTGTGAGTATGGCATTCCGCGCAAGCCAGAGTGAGGCCCATCCAAGCCGTGGCTGTGGTGCTGACGCGATCCACCTTCGCCTTGACTCGAAACTCCTCTGGGTCTGTTCCATCCTCGCGGTTGGCGAGTGTGTTGCGATGAAAACCGGCGGCAATCAATTGATCCTCTGTCGGAGACGGACGCACATCGCCTGCGAGTTGATCGATTGTGAATTCGTCAAAAGGTTGATCCAGATTGACGGAATTAATTACCCACGTGCGAAACAGATAAGACCAAGGTCGAGGAATATCGATCTGGTAACCGTCGCTATCGGCGTAGCGAGCAAGATCCAACCAATGCCGCCCCCAACGCTCACCAAAATGGGGTGAGGCAAGTAAACGATCCACAACTCGATCATAGGCGTCGGTTCTATCGTCGTCTAAAAACGCGCGAGTCTCCTCCGGAGTCGGAAGCAAACCCGTCAAATCGAGCGAGAGTCTACGGATGAGAGTTGAACGTTCAGCTTCGAGCGAGGGTTGGATTTTTTCTTGAGCCAATCGTGCGCGAATGAACCGATCTACGGGATGAGACACTCCAGAAACGGGAGGTGGCAGCACCTGTTTCGGTCGGATGAACGCCCAGTGTTGATTCGTCTTGTTGGCAGCGACCGTCGGTTGCTTTGCCCAAGGTGCTTGAGCGTCAATCCAGCGTCTCAACGTCTCGACCTGCACGCTAGAAAGCCGTTCCCCTTTCGGTGGCATGACCTTGTCGGGATCAACACTAGAAACGTGACTGATCAATAAGCTTCCGGTCGCATTACCAGCCAGAATTACGGGGCCGCTATCGCCTCCCTCAAGTGCAGAGGTTCGATTATCCAGTCGAAGGCCCCCTTTCTGTTTCTCCTCACCGTGACATTTCCAACAAAGCTCCTCAAAAATGGGTTGAATATCTCGTTCAAAATCAACGTCAGTTTTTTGTTCAGCAACGTTGGAGAAATCACCCAACAATAGTCCTGCCACCAAGACGCCTAAAGAGCGTAGGAAGCGCGGATAAACGTTCGTTCGGTTACAGGATTTCACAATTACTTGCTGATGATGCTCTTGGACGTTCGATTCATCTACCGTATTTAAGGAAAGTTTCAGTATGTATCTCGGAAGAACTCTAGTTACTGGAGAGACGAAAGCTCGGAATTGGGCTTTTACGCTGATTGAACTGCTTGTCGTTATTGCGATCATCGCTATTTTGGCGGGCATGCTCCTGCCCTCACTCGCAGCCGCGAAGGAAAGTGCGCGACGTATTTCTTGCGTGAACAGTTTGCGTCAATTGGGTGTTTCTCACTTAATGTATGCGGATGATCACGAGGGCTATTTTGTCCCCCGATCATTCAGTCCGGCTTGGCCAAGCCGACTGAGCAACAGCTATCAAAACGTCCAGATTCTGCGTTGCCCAAGCGACTCGATCAAACCCGCTAGCTATGGCACGACCAATCAGAGCTTCTCGCACGATGGGGCTCCACGTAGTTACATCATTAACGCTTGGAACGACTATTTTAAGGCTAATCTTTCAGATGCCGAATTCAATGGCTATATGGCCGCGGACGGTAAACACGTGATGAAAGAAAACGCGGTCAGAATGCCAACCGACACGATCATCTTCGGCGAAAAAGTCACCACATCAGGTCAATTCTACATGGACTTTATGCAGGGCGTGGCGGGAAACGATGTGGAGGAGGTCGAACAATCTCGACATGGATCCAAGGGCGGCGGTAACAGCACCCGCAGTGGGGGGTCTAACTTCGCTTTTGCGGACGGTTCCGCCAGATATCTCCGTTTTGGCCAATCCATTGTGCCAGTCAACATGTGGGCCGTCACAGAAGCTTGGCGAACCAACGGTAGCGCCATTAAGTTTTAGTAGGAAAACTTAGATCCTTGCGAATCGTCGCACACAGCCCTTGTTTTTCTCAGCAGATAAGCTCACAATTTTAATACTCCGATGAATAAAAAACATGCCTTCAATCGCAGGGACTTTATCAAAACGTCCTTTGCCAGTTTTGCGACTCTTAGTCTCGTTCCGCGCTATGTATTAGGAGGGCCGGGGTTCACGGCTCCAAGCGATATTCTTACCCGTGCGGTTATTGGCACCGGCGGGATGGGAATGGCGCATGTCACCGGGATTAATACCGCATGCAAGCTCTTGGCGGTTTGTGATGTGGATCAAGTTCATTTAGCGCAAGCCCTCAAAGCGGCTGGGCCAGATGCCAAGGGCTATCAGGACTGGCGTGAAGTCATCGCACGCAAAGACATCGACATTGTCCACATCCCTACCCCGCCTCATTGGCACGCGCTGATCGCGATCGCCGCTGCGAAGGCCGGTAAGGATATTTGGTGCGAAAAACCGATGACCCGCACGATCGCAGAAGGAGAGGCCGTCGTGGCTGCAGTGAAGAAACATAAGCGAATTTTCCGGCTCAACACGTGGTTCCGTTTCGACGGTGGGTTTTACGGGATGGGCACGACGGTGAAGCCCATCAAGAAAGCGGTTCTGAGCGGCATGCTCGGTTGGCCACTCAAGGTGACACTCAGTGCTTCGACGGGTTTCGACTGGAAGTTTGCTTGGGTGGGGCGCACGGATTTGGTCCCTCAACCCGTGCCTTCGAATCTTGATTATGAGCGCTGGCTAGGCCCTGCTCCCTTTAAACCTTATCACCCTCACCGTGTGCATGGCACGTTCCGAGGTTATTGGGATTACGATGGCGGTGGGCTTGGCGACATGGGCCAGCATTATCTTGATCCAGTCCAATATATTTTAGGAAAAGACAATGAGAGCCCGATCGAAATCGAGTCCGAAGCTCCCAAGCAGGACATTGATGCCGTGGGAACGTTTCGGCGGATTCGCCTGAAGTACGCCGACGGTTGTGAGATCATTCTCGATGGTGAAGATCAGGACAAACACGCGGCGTTTCTTTCCGGGCCTAACGGCAAAATCATGCGGGGGTTCAAATCTGATATCCCGGGATTTGAAGAAAAAATTGCTAAACTGCCCGATCCTGCTCCTCAAGTAACTGATTTCGTTCAAGCCGTGAAGACGCGACAGAAATTTGCGCTCAATGAAGTCAATGGTCATCGATCCTGTACCTTGATAAATCTGGCTAAGACGGCGTTGCAAACGGGTCGAGTGTTACGATTTGACTCTAAGAAGCAGCGATTCATTAACGACAAAGCAGCCAATGCTTATATCAGCCAACCCATGCGTTCACCTTGGGTTCTTTAACGCTACTACAAGCAGAATTGGCGAAGGATTGAGGTCATTAAAATTATGAATCGCCGAAGGTTTTTATCGGCTTCCTTAATGGGTGCTTCCGCGCTCGGTTGGTCGATCAATGCGGCCTCACCAAAAGCGATGTTTGGCTCACAGCTTTACGGCTGGGGGCAGTATTATCAACGAGAAGGAAAAGACTTCAACGCCCATGTGAATGAGGTTTATTCGGCCTTGCGCGATATGGGTTATGATTACGCCGAAGGCAGTCTGGATACCCACACCCCGGAGAACAACCTGCGGGAAGCCGAGCGGATGCAGATCAAAGGATTAAAGCCTGTCAGCTTGTACTCAGGAGGGTCGCTTCATGAGTCCGGTAAGGCTACGGAAACCGTTGAGAAAATCGTGACAGCCTCTGCTGTGTGTGCAAAAGCGGGGTTCAAAATTATCAATTGTAACCCTGATGCGTTAGGCCGGAACAAAACTGATGCAGAACTGGAGACCCAGGCTAAGGCATTGGAGTTATTAGGAGATGGATTGCGAAAGTTGGGGTTACAGTTGGGAATCCATCATCACACGCCAGAGATGGCAAACGGAGCCAAAGAATTTCACACTAATTTTCGTAAAACAACGCCAGCGAATGTGGGTTTTTGTTACGATGTTCACTGGGTATTTCGTGGCGGTGTCAAACCTGAGGATGCGTTAAAGGATTACGGACCTCGCATCGTCTCATGGCATTTACGGCAAAGTCGTTCGGGAATTTGGTGGGAGGATATGGACACGGGAGACATCAATTACGCGGCGATCGCTCGGCATGCAAGCCAACATGGATTAGCCGCAAAATATACCGTGGAACTGGCGTTGGAAGGCGGAACTAAAATTACCCGTAACGCGGTGGAAAACCACAGGCGAAGTCTAGATTTTGTTCGCAAGACGTTCAGTTAAGTCGTTTTTCGGACTGTAAGCTTGCTGCTTTTGTTCAGGAATATCGGCCATTGGGCTTTTGAGCATGTGGATCTAGTGCCTGTGAAATTCGCCGGATGCTTTTAGCCTGACCGCTGTTCGAATCGATTTCAATCACGACTCCTTGCAGCAACACTCGACCCACGGCAACACTAAAACGCTGCGGGGTGCTACGGAGAAACCGTTTAATCACTGGGTCAATGTCGCGTCCCAAAACGCTTTCATGAGGACCCGTAAAACCGGCATCGCATAAAAATGCAGTCCCGAGGGGAAATATTTGTTCATCTGCCGTTTGAACATGGGTGTGAGTACCCACCACGGCGGAAACGCGCCCATCCAACATTCGGCCCATGGCAATTTTCTCAGAAGTTGCTTCCGCATGGATATCGACAAAAATAATCGGAGTGATATCGCGGAGTCGGGACACCTCGCGCTGCACGGCCAGAAAGGGGTTCTCGAGTGGTGGTTGCATAAAAGTGCGCCCCTGCACATTCACGACTGCCACGGGAGGATGCCGATCTGATTGCACGATTGTGCTACCCTGCCCCAAAGTTCCAGACGGATAATTTATTGGACGTAAAAAACGTGGCTCCGTTTCGAGGAGTTGCGTGACTTCCTTCTGATCCCAGAGGTGATCCCCAGAGGTGATGATATCAACGCCAGCAGCGAAAATATCAGCGGCAGTTTGAGGCGTGATCCCTGACCCGCCTGCGGAGTTTTCTCCATTCGCGATGACAATATCAAGGGACAACTCGTTGCGAAGGCGAGGAACTAATTCAGCGACGGCACGCCGACCCGGTTCGCCAACAATATCGCCAATAAAAAGAAGGTTCATCGAAATTTACGACCGAAACAGGATTTGGTTAATCATGGCTGATAGTTGTCCATTCCGACGCAAGAGCAAATCAGGTTACGATCACCGAATACGTTGTCGATGCGTCCAACGGATGGCCAGAATTTATGATGATGAAGCCAGGGAGCTGGAAAAGCAGCTTCTGCGCGGGAGTAGTCATGGGTCCACTGATCGGAGATGACCGCTTGGGCTGTATGTGGGGCATTCTTAAGCAGGTTATCTACGCCGTCAACCTGACCCGATTCGATCGCCATGATTTCGGCATGGATGCTAATGAGCGCGTCACAGAAGCGATCGAGTTCACCTTTCGACTCACTTTCGGTTGGTTCGATCATCATGGTTCCGGGGACAGGCCAGGAGATAGTTGGTGCGTGAAAACTGTAATCCATCAACCGTTTCGCGACATCCTCGACCGTCACTTTTTTGAACCCACGGAGATCCAGAATACATTCGTGAGCCACCATGCCTTGCGTGCCCCGGTAGAGCACGGGGTAAAATGGATCAAGCCGACTGGCGACGTAATTGGCGTTCAGAATCGCCACCTGAGTCGCCAATTTCAGCCCCTCTCCACCCATCAACGCGATGTAGACCCAGGAGATGGGTAGAATACTGGCACTCCCCCAAGGCGCGGCTGAAACCGTCGCATCATTTGTTTGGCCACCCATCGAAACCACCGGATGTTTGGGAAGAAACGGTGCTAAGTGATTGGCAACACAAATTGGACCCATTCCGGGGCCGCCACCACCATGAGGAATACAAAACGTTTTGTGTAAATTCAGGTGACACACATCCGCACCCAACTCACCGGGCTTGGTCAAGCCTACCTGAGCGTTCATATTCGCTCCGTCCATATAGACCTGACCGCCGCAACGGTGAATCATGGCGCAGGCCTCCCGCACACCTTCCTCGAAAACTCCATGAGTGGAGGGGTAGGTAATCATCAGTGCAGCAAGTTTCTCCTGATGAGCTTCGGCCTTCAGGTTCAGATCGTTGAGGTCAATATTACCTTGTGCATCGCACGCCACGGCGACCACTTGCATCCCTGCCATGACGGCACTCGCCGGATTAGTTCCGTGAGCAGACGTGGGAATCAAACAAATGTTCCGGTGGGCTTGTTGGCGGGCACGGTGATAATCATGGATCGCTAACAATCCTGCATACTCCCCCGCTGATCCCGCATTGGGTTGCAGCGAGACGGCCGTGAATCCAGTAATTTCAGCTAACCAATGTTCGAGATCTGAAAAAAGTTGTTGGTAGCCCAATGATTGAT
>WBXJ01000102.1 GCA_008933045.1 Verrucomicrobiota bacterium | reverse complement strand
GTTCCAATTAAAGCGATGCGCCATTTGCGGTTGGGTTTTTGCGCGAGGATAAAAGGGGCTTGTGCGAGGATCCCAGCGGCGGTCGCAGATTGTAAAAAAGTGCGTCGGTTCATGGATTCAAATGTGTAAAAACGGTGGACTATTTTGTAGGAGCACTGCGCAAATCCACGTTGACGAGATCGCCCCGTGAATTACGGCAAAAAAGCAGACCATTCGCGAGCACTGGCGCGGTCCAAGACTTGCCGCCTAGGACTTGTGCGCGTGCGGTGGGTTTGTAACCCTTGGGCGTGGCGGGGGCGATAATCAACTCCCCTTTTTCTCCCAAAATAATGAGCTGGTTATTCGCGATGAGGAGACCTCGTGCACCGCTAGTCGCGTCAGACCATTTCTCAGTTCCAGTAGAGAGTTCGATACATTTGAGTAACGGTTTCTCTGTCGTATCTCCATCTACACCGTATAAATGGTTGCCGAAGAGGACGGCTGCGTTCATTTGAGTTCGGAGTGCCTTATTTTTCCAAATCACCTCAGGTTCTCCTTCAGGCAAGGGTTTAATCAGGACGTTACCTTTTCCGTAACCGGAGGAGATAAAGAGGCGGTCGCCATCGATGACAGGGTCAGCGGCATTCACTCCGTATTGTGTCACCCATTTCATGCGCCACAGCTCCTTGCCGCTAGCAGCCTCGACACCGATATAGCTTTGGCTGGAACTGAACACCACCTGCGATTTCCCACCCTGTGACCAAGGAACGGGCGTCGTGTAGCCGGACTCCTTGGTCGAGGATTGCCATAAAGTTTTCCCGTTCGATTTATCGAGAGCTAACCCGGCTTCCCCTACATTCAAGAGGAGCATTTTCCCATGAATTAACGGTGCTCCGGTGAATCCCCAGCTTGGTAATCGGGCACCGGTTTCAGTTTGTACATTTCGATTCCAAACGACCTTTCCGTCGGAGGCTTGAAAGCAAAAAACATCCCCCCAACGGCTGAGGGTGTAGACGTATTCGCCCTCGGCGGTGGGAGTGCCGGTGGTTCCGCCTTCAAAATATTTGTCGCCTAGATCCGCCGGGTAACTGTACTTCCACAACGGTTTGCCGCTCACGGCGTCGAAGGCAAAAACTGTATCCGTGTTTTCCGAATTCCCCATCGTAAACACTCTGCCGGAGGCCGCCACAACTGAGGACAAACCCATGCCGACATTTGTCTTCCAGAGAATCGTGGGTCCTTCCGCAGGCCATTGAGTTGACCATTTTGTTTCAGGAGATATGCCATCGCGAGTAGGGCCGCGCCACTGGCTCCAATCCTCAGCATGAGTGGCGTAAATGGAGGACACGCCGACGAGTGCCACCATGAATGTGCGCGAAACAAAATTCAGTATCATGCCCGTCGATTAAGCAACAACGAGGGAAAGATGTCACCGATAATTCTCAAGGCGTCTCGGTCTCCGCCAAGATTTGTCGGTAAACGTTTCGGGCATGGTCGTAAGCGGCCTTTGCGTTTTGCATTTCATCAGCGCGGATAAATCGTTGCTTCTGCGACCAGCAACGATCCACACCCTTAAGGCACCAGTCCACACTGCGCTTGGAAGCCCGAATGGGTTTGTCGCCGATCTTGATAAAGATTGGGTTTGTATGTGAGGACGCGAGCACTCGCAACGCAACCCAACTGCTCTGAGCGATTGGAATTGTAAAGTGTAGGTCGCGGGTTTGCCCGTCGGCCAAAAGGTTCAGGGTCGCCACAGGGTAGCCGTTGACGATGACTTCTACAGGCACTTCGCGGCTTGATCCGATGCGTGCGCGCTCAATATCCCAATAGGGTTTTTGCTCCGGAGATCTTTTCTGCATGGCAAGATTGGGTTCGACTTCCAATCTCGCCGCAGCCCGCACCGAGATTTTAACCGTACCTGCCGCGGTTAATTTGAGTTCGCTGTCTTTTTCACCCATGACCGCATCGTTGATCTTAAAATCGAACAAGTGACTTCGTCCATCGCTGACATAGTTGTGTCCAGCGCGGATGCCTTCGCACCAGTCCTCGTAATCAAGTTTTCCGGTCAGCTTTACATAAGATCGACCCAACCCAACTCTTTCACCGTAAATACACGGGAAATCAGTCTCACCACTGATGCGAGTGCGAAAACCCGCATTCAAAGTATGATACCAAATATTGAGCTCCCATGGGTAGGGAGTATCCACTGTCGAAAGGAAATCGACGGCCGGAACCATTTTGCCTCCTGGCCCCGGCAATTGATGGGTGACATCGACAATATATTCGTTGGCCCCGATGCCATCGAAGGGCGGGATGACGTAATTCGGTAGGTCGGACGTTCCGGCTCCCAGTCCCCAACCGGTGTGTGCGGGGCCAACTAATGCGCCCTGCGCTTTGGCCCAACGGAGGGTGCTCAGCCCCAAGGTTGGCCAGTGGTGTTTGGACTCGCCTCCGGGGTACATCTGGTTGCGTAGCCGCAGCAGGCAGAGATGACCCGATTCATGCGAACCAAAGCCGGAGACCTCGATATCATAGCGTAGGAGGTACGGATACTCCGAAACTTTGTCGATCGCACCGCTGAAGAATTGTTTTTGATAGTCGAAGCACGGCCCCCAAGTGAGGTTCGCACCGATTTTCAAATCCTCACCCTGACAATGGCGCAACATGTCGGGAGCGTGAACTCCCTCCGTTGGTTTCGTATAGTGAGCGCAACCGGCGGCATGGATATGATGATCACCAGACCACCAACCTGTTGCTGAGGGATCGATCCAACGTTCGACTTTGAAGTCGAAGCGGCGGTGTGAGGCGTCCACTTGAATCGTACGCTTTTGCAAAATCGATTCAGGGCCGCGTGAGAACTCCACCGTGTATTGGCCAGTCGGCAAATAGACCGATTCACCGTTACGTCGATAAACCTGGGGATGAAAAGAAAAATCGGGTGCGAGCCGTTTGGCTTGGGAAGGATAAACATGTCCTTGGCGATCTTTGATCACGAATGAAGCGGTTGTGGGCTGATCGTGTTCGTCGCGTACTCCCAGAGTGACTTCCACCGGCGGCACACTGCTGAAGAGTAGGTTGGCTTCATTTCGAAACCCGATATCCTGTGTGCCTTGCCCGACGTTGAAGAGAATCCGAGCCTCGCGTTGGCCCGCGTCGCGGCTGTAGAGTTGCAGGATTCGATACTCGAGGGCGAGACCTGAAAGTTCCTTCGGCATCAACTGCCCCTCAAAGAGTTCTAGGTCGAGCCATAAATCAGGATCGCTGCCCGCGATGTAACCTTTTCCCTCAGTTTTTCTAAAATATTTATCGGACGCGTTGTTGAACGACCCGCCTTCGAACGAAGATTTTGCATTAGGGCTAACGGCCACCAGAGTGGCAGTGACTCCGGCTTCGTTGTGAACCTTCACAAGAAAACTCCTCCAACCTCCAGCCAACAATTCTCGTTTAATTTCACCGGACTGCAGCTTGACGCGTGACTCGGGGTTCACGTTGATTCCAAGCAGGCAATACTTGTCGAGAATGGTCTGCACCGCCAAACTGGTTTTCTCACTGGGCTTGGTCAGCGCGGCTAGCAAGGATTCCTTGTCATTGGCCGCGAGTGGAGCCCCGAGAAAATCCAACGCTTCAAGCAGTCGATTTACTTGTGCGGAAAGGGGCTGAATCGGCACATCCGAAACCAGAGGCAACGCGGCATGAGACGAGATGATTGCGAGCGAAAGGATTAGAATAATGCGTAACATAGCGCGAAAAAGGTTTATTGGTTCATGATGCACGCGCGTAGGAATACTTGAAGCACAATATTCGCGGAAATAACGCTTGATGGACAACTATTCTTGGGTGATCTCCGTCAAATGTTGTTTCTGTTTCAGGGTCAGGTAGATCACTCCTCCAACCAAACTCCAGACCAAGCTCCCCGCGTAGCCTACCAACGAAAGGAGTAGGGCCTGAGCGGCAGGCACCCCCACGGTTGGGACCGCCAACATCCATACGTAAAGATTTTCACGGACTCCGAGTCCGCTCGGGGTAATCGGAAGCGCGGAAATACTGGTGACCACCGGCACGATCGCTGCGAGTGCTATCACCGGGACTTGTTGGTGAAAACCGAGGGTGAGTACGTAAAAGTGCGCGACGAGAACTACATTCTGCAACATCGTGATGGGAACAATCCGCCAGAAAAAAGTTTTGTCCCGGCCAAAATGCCTAAAGGCTTCGAGAGAACGCTCCAAAGCCTCACCCCTAGGCAGACGACGCAACCACTCACGGGCTCTCGGTAATCGTTTGGAAACACCGCCCCAAAAGCCCACGATCAAGAAACCTCCGCATACTGCGGTCATCACAAGAACCGTGAGTATTACGCCGCGCAATCGATGGTTGGAGAACAATAAATCGTAGTTAGGAATAATCATCAGACACCCAAAAACAAGCATCGAAAACAATCCAATCAATCGATCTACAACGACGGTGACGACAGCCTCGGTTTTTTTGTGATGAGTTTCACGTGCCACATAATAAGCCTTCAACACATCGCCGCCGATCGATCCGAGCAGGAATGAATTAAAGAAATGCGCGACGAAAGAAATCTGTGTTGTGCGAGCGAGTGGGAGCTGCAGCCCATGCACTCGCAAAACAATCTGCCACCGAAGAACGCCGATAAAAATAGTTAGCCCCATCAAGACCAAGGACATAAAAAGCCACCATGAATCCATCGAAGCCAAGGTTTTACAAAGCTCCGGAGGGCCATACTGCCAAGCGATCTGCAATCGTTCCCAGCGCGAGAGGGCTTGCCATTCCGCGTCTGAGTGATTCCACGCGATCCGGCCTTCGTTGTAAAAAATAGCCTGAAAAATCCAAACGAGTAACAGAAGGCACACACCGCCACGCCAAGCTAACCCTGTAATTTTTCGGCGAGTAATCACGTTTGGATGACCTAACTATTCCGATCCCCAGATGGCTTTGAGGTGGGCGATTCCTTGTTTGACAGCTTCGACCTCAAGTCCGGGACTTAACTCGAAGACTTTTATATGATTGGGCTTAACCAGCCGTGCCAACTGATCAAATGCGATCGTGCCCGTGCCTGGAGGACAATGATCTTGGCCGGGAAACTTGACGTCATGGATATGAAATCCTTCGAGTCTATCAGCCATATTTTCCAGATGCATTAAGTGGTCGATATAGCCCAAATTGTGCTTAATTTGTGCGTGCCCACAATCATGCCAGTAGCGCACGACACGGGCAGGAAATTGACGCAGAAAAAGGTTGAAGTCAGTTTCGAACGGGATCTCTTCCAACGCCTCCCGATTCTCAATCCCCAACATCAAATCGCGCAGACCTGCCTGCTCAGCTAGCGTGTGGATCATCTCGATGGCGAGTTGTTGCGGTTTCTCCTTTTTAGCCTCGCGTTTCTCGGCACATTCGGTCGAAAGCTTCTCAAACTTCGCGGTTTCTTTCTCACCCTTTTCCACCATCTCCAAAAGCCGGTCTGTATAATCCTTCATATCGATACAGCCCGTGTGTAGAACCACCAACTTGGCTCCAACTCGCACGGCTGTATCGAAAGTCTTGAGAGTCTGCCGATAGGCGTTCTCGCGCTCGCGACGATCATCGGACGAAAACTTGTAAAGATTTGGAGCCGCATGGGTGACTCCGATCGGCAGGGGACAAAAATTGTGAAGGGTAGAAATCTTAATGACACCGGCGTTGACAGCATCAAACACCCCCGGTAGCAGGCTGATTCGTATACCGTGCGAGAGTTCGGCATACTCGAATCCCAAGTCGCGGATTTCTTCGAGCATAGCGCGACCGTCAATGTGGCGATGAGAATTCCAGCAGGTGGACAACGAATACATAATAAAAAGCCGGGAGAAGTTTTGAGGCAATCTCCCGGCTGTGACAATCAGAAAATGGTTTTACAAGTCAGCGTAGCGAGCGCTGAGCATGGCATTAAAGCGGGCAACCTTCATCTTGCGCCGTTTGCGTTCGCTCGGCTTCTCATAATGACGATGGCTGCGCACTAATTTCAAAGTCCCTTCGCGGTCGATGCGCTTTTTTAAACGGCGCAACGCTTTCTCAACGGACTCACCCTTCTTAAGTTTAATCTCTGTCAATTGATTTTCACTTCCTCTCTGACACCCTGCAAACTCAGTGAACAACTCAAATGTTCGACCCGGTTCGCAAGCGGACAATTTATAGTAGAGAAATGGACAAGAATGTCAATTCTTCATCCAATAAGTTTTCAAGCCGTCAGATAATGGCATTAGAGCTTGATGATCAACGACTTACGAATGTTTGGCCGTGCCTCCGTCAAGCTAGCCAGCCCTGAAATGGGTGTTTGAGGCCAAATTTGACCTTTCGTTGCCATCAATAGAAAATTCTCATCGCCCATTGGCACTTGGGGCTTGGAATAGGTGGCGGTGCGGAGATACTGTCCCTCCTTTTAGTAGTTTGACTTTGTATGATGACGAGCGCGCAAATTCGGCAGTCCTATCTCGATTTTTTTAAATCGAAGGATCACACCTTGGTGAGTTCCTCCAGCTTAATGCCCGATTCTCCAAACCTGTTGTTTACCAACGCGGGGATGAATCAATTTGTGCCCATTTTTCTTGGAAAATTGAGGTGTCCTTACTCCCCGGGGCGTGCTGCTGATACGCAGAAATGTATTCGTGCCGGCGGCAAGCATAACGATCTTGAGGATGTGGGTTTGGACACCTATCACCACACTTTTTTTGAGATGCTCGGCAATTGGTCGTTTGGTGATTATTTTAAGCGGGAGGCGATTGATTGGGCGTGGGAGTTGATAACGAAGGTTTGGAAGTTTCCGGTGAACCGAGTTTACGCGACGGTTTACAATCCAGATAAAGCTCAAGGTGACCCGAGTGAGTTTGATCAGGAAGCCTATGACTTTTGGGTCGAAAAATTTAGCTCCGTGGGTCTCGACCCCAAGGTGCATATTGTTTTCGGCAATAAAAAGGACAACTTTTGGATGATGGGTGAGACCGGTCCTTGTGGGCCGTGTTCCGAGTTGCACATTGATCTCACTCCGAACGGTGATACGGGTGGCGCGTTGGTGAATCAAGGCAGTCCCAAGTGCATTGAGATTTGGAATTTAGTATTCATCCAGTTCAATGCGAACCCCGATGGAACTTTCTCACCACTTCCCGCGCAGCATGTGGATACCGGCATGGGTTTTGAGCGGGTGACCTCGATCATTCAGGGGACTAATCAGTTCGCTGATTTTTCTAACGTTAAGATTTCAAATTACGAAACGGATATTTTCCGCCCTATTTTTGATCGCCTTGAGCAGTTGAGCGGGAAGAAATATACGTCCACATTACCAAAAACGGGAAGTAGCGGTGAGAACGAGCAGGAAAAAATCGACGTGGCTTTCCGGGTGATCGCCGATCATATTCGCACCTTAAGTTTTGCGATCGCCGATGGCATCCAACCAGGTAACAACGACCGTAATTATGTGCTTCGGCGTATACTGCGTCGGGCGGTGAAATACGGGCGGGCACTCGGTTTTCAAAAGCCGTTTTTCTTTGAATTGGTCGAAGTGCTCAGCACGACCATGGGGGATGTTTTTCCTGAGATTCGGACGAAGCGCGATCATGTGAAGCAAGTCATCCGGCTTGAGGAAGAATCTTTCAACAAAACCTTGGATCGAGGGTTAGCGATTTTTGGATCCTATACGGCGTTGATCCCCAAGACGGGGGCCGGATTCACTGGGAAGCAAGCGTTTGATTTGTATGACACCTATGGGTTTCCTATCGACCTCACCGAGTTGCTGGCTCGCGAGCAGGGGTTCAGTGTCGATGTGGCAGGTTTTGAGTTGTTGATGGAAGAACAGCGTGCTCGTGCGCGTGCCTCTCAGAAAAAAGAGGTGATCAGTCTCAGCCATATCGAAACGACGACTCCGACCTGTTTTGTTGGCTACGACCAACCGGAAACCTCAGCGACCGTGGTCGAAGTGGTGGGATTGAAGGAAAAGACTGCCGTCATACTCGACTCCTCGGTGCTGTACGCCGAGATGGGAGGTCAAGTGGGGGATTGCGGGGAGATGACCGGCCATGGACAGCTTTGGCGTGTGGTGAATACGCAAAAAAGTGGGGCCACGTGGTTACATTTCCTAGATACTCACGACGCACCCACGACAGGTTCGCGCGTCACCCTGCGAGTGGATGCGGAGCGACGTCATGCGATACAGCGTCACCACACAGTGACTCATCTCTTGCATTGGGCGTTGCACGAGGTAGCTAGTCAAGATGCGTCGCAAAAAGGATCGTTTGTCGGCCCCGATAAACTCACGTTCGATTTTAATAGTGCTCCTCTGACCCCTAATCAAGTCGCGGATATTGAACAATTAGTGAACGAACGAATTCTGGAGAACACTCCTGTTTCGTGGAGTGAACAGCCGTATGCTTCGGTCAAAGGTCGTTCGGAAATCATGCAGTTTTTTGGCGACAAGTATGGAGAATCGGTGCGTGTGGTTCAGATCGGTGGGCGTGCTGGTGCATTGGATGGTTATTCGATGGAGTTGTGTGCTGGAACTCACACGCGGGCCACAGGGGAAATTGGTTTGTTCCGGATCGTGAGCGAGAACGCCATTGCCGCTGGAGTTCGCCGCATCGAAGCGGTGGCGGGTCTGACGGCTTATGATGTTGCGAAACAGGATCTCCAATTAATTCGCGCCGTGGCTGGGAAAATTAACGCTCCGGTTGGCGAATTGGAAAAGAAAATTGAGATGCTCCTCGTTCATCAAAAGGAGTTGGAACGTCAACTTAAAGCAGTTCAACAGAAGCAGGCCGCCAGCATCGCCAACAATCTACGGCAGGGTGCTCGAACGATTGGGTGTCATCTGGCAATCATACAAAAAGTAGCTGAGACGGATGGTGAATCGTTGCAAGCCATCGCGGATGTGCTGAAGGGAATGTTTGAGGGAGTAGTAGTTTTGGGAGGAATTACGAATGGGACTGTTGCGTTGGTGGCAACCGTGCCGATGTCGCTGACCAAAACAATACAGGCTGGAAAAATCATCCAAACCATCGCCCCCATCGTTGGTGGAAAAGGGGGTGGTCGCCCTGATAGCGCACGAGGGGGTGGCAAGGATGTAGCCAACCTCGACGCGGCGTTGGCGCAGGCAGCGATCATGTTGGAATAAAGCAGCAGATTCGTGTTGTGAAGTTATCGTCATGAAATCCAAATTTGATTCGATACAGTCAATTCTCTCCGACTTGAAGAATGGTCACATGGCCATTCTGGTGGATGATGCGGATCGAGAAAATGAAGGGGACCTCATCATTGCTGCGGAGCGAGTTACGCCTGCGTTGATCAATTTCATGGCGAAGCATGGGCGAGGGCTGATTTGCGTCCCCACAACCTCTGAGCGCCTCAAGCAAATGGGCATTGAGCGAATGGTTTCCCAGAATCGCGAGTCGTTCAAGACAGACTTCCAAGTCAGCGTGGACGCCGCGAAGGGGATCACCACTGGAATCAGCGCGGCAGATCGAGCGGAGACCATTCGAGTGATGGCTGATCCGACGGCGTTACCGGAAGATTTGGTTCAGCCTGGGCATGTCTTTCCGTTGCGAGCTCGCCCTGGGGGTGTGCTTCAACGAGCGGGGCACACCGAGGCCGCCGTCGATCTGGTCACCTTAGCGGGTTGCCGTCCTATCGCGGTGATTTGCGAAATTATGAGTGATGATGGTTCCATGGCGAGACTGCCGGAACTGCGAAAATTCGCTAAGAAATATAAGCTAAAACTCGGCACCATCGAGGAGTTGATTAAATACCGGCGACTGCGCGAGAAGCTTGTGGAGTGCATCGAAGTAGTGACCATGCCCACGGATCACGGCGACTTCAATTTGCATTTGTTTGAATCTAAGATTGATGGCCAACACCACATCGCGCTGGTCAAAGGCGATATCTCAAAAACTTTTGCCCCATTGGTGCGTGTGCACAGCGAGTGTCTAACGGGGGATGTATTTGGTTCCCGCCGATGCGATTGTGGACCTCAGTTG
>WBXJ01000101.1 GCA_008933045.1 Verrucomicrobiota bacterium | reverse complement strand
GGCTATGTAGGAACGGGGACGAACAAGACTCCCCACGGCGTTGTCACGGGAACCACAGGAAAATCTGGACTCGAAAGCTACCTGAATCCGGGACTGAGCGGGGTTTACGGCTGGCGGAAGACCGAGCGTAATCGGTCTGCCGAAGAGATGGTCGTTTACAGGGAACAAGACGTGGAACCCAAAGCGGGACTCAACGCGGTTCTGGCTCTGGATGCCGGGGTGCAACACATTGTCGAGAGCGAGCTTGCTGAAGGCATGTTGAAGCATCGTGCCGTTGGCATGTGCGCCGTGGTAGTGCGACCAAAAACCGGTGAGGTGTTAGCACTCGCAAACTTACCAACGTTCGATCCGAACGATTTAGCAAAAAGTAGCGAACAGGACCGGCTCAACCGAGTCATTGGTCAAGTCTACGAACCGGGGTCCACCTTCAAAATTGTGGTGGTTTCTGGAGCGTTGAACGAACACGCGGTGGAATTGACGGATACGATCAATTGTGATCTTGGAAGAACTTTTTTTGCCGGTCGTTGGCTTCATGATCACGGTCGGCATGGGGTGATTTCGGTTGAGGAAATCATCGCCAAATCTTCAAATATTGGGGCGTTCAAAGTCGCGCAAAAGATTGGTGGGCAAACCCTCAGTAAATACATCAAGGATTATGGCATGGGGCGAAGGACAGGGATCGAGCTTCCGATGGAAGAGATCGGCATCGTCCATCCGATTGCACGTTGGAACAAACTCTCGATTAGTCGCATCCCAATGGGCCACGAAATCGCTGTGACCCCTTTGCAAATAACGATGGCTATGAGTGCGATCGCTAATCAAGGGATCCTGATGAAACCTAGGTTATTGGATCGCTTGGAAGACGACAGCGGACGAGTTGCAGTGAAGTATCAACCCGAACCCGTGCGACAAGTGATCAGCCCCGAAACGGCTAGGATGATGGTGCAGGCGTTGAAGAAAGTCGTTAGCACCAATGGCACAGCGATGAAGGCCCGTCTGCCCTTCTTCACGGTAGCAGGTAAAACCGGCACGGCGGAAAAAGTCATCGATAATCGTTACGCGCCGGGAAAATACTATACCTCGTTCGTCGGCTTTTTTCCAGCAGACAACGCCGAGCTTTGTATCCTTGTGATGGCGGACGAGCCTAAAAATGGGCACTACGGTGGCGATGTCACCGCCCCCATCTTTCGGCGAATTGCAGAGCGCACCGCTAATTATTTAGCCATCCCACCAGAGATTGATCCGCAGGAAAAACTCGTCGCCAAAGGGAGGGTTCAATGATGCTCCTCAACGATTTATTGCGTGGGCTTGATATTGTGCTTTTGGATGGAAACCTGGATCGACCCGTCGCGGGAGTAACCTATGACGTTCGACGAGTCAACCCCGGCATGGTGTATTGCGCTCTCCCCGGTTTGAATCAAGACGGGCACGAATATATCGAGCAAGCCATCGAACGCGGAGCCATCGGCATCGTGTGCGAACGAAACGGGTTGATTCGCCAACGAGCTGCAAAAATCCAAGTCCGTCATTCGCGACAAACCCTCGCTCAACTCAGTGCACGGATTCATCAACATCCCCAAAGAAAACTCCAAATCATCGGAGTCACTGGAGGAAAATCCCGAGCCAGCGTGGCGTTTCTTCTGAAGCAGATTCTCGAACAAACTGGCCACGCAACAGGGCTGATCAGCTCGACTCATTGTGAGATCGGTTCACGATTACTGCCCGGGCTTACCCCGCAAGCAGAGTCGCTCGACTACCAACAATTACTCGCTTATGCAGTGCGGGCGCAGATGGGGACTTGCGTGATCGAAATCGATCCCGAAGCGATCGGACCCAATCGCATGGGGGAATTGGGCTTCGACCTCATGGTGGTCACCCAAGGGTATGATCACACTCAGGAAGTTCAAACTAACCGATTCGTCGAGCGGTTGGCTCGCTCAGGTCGCAAATCCGTGCTGCCTGTCGTGCTCAGTCTAGATGATGCCTTCGGACGTCACCTCCGGAGCGGTGAGCAAGTGTCAGTTCAACGCACTTACGGTCTGTCAGAACGAGCTCAACTGCGTGCAGTCAATCTCGAACTCCTCCGAGATGGGACACGGTTCGCGGTTCGCACCGGAGGCGAACAACATCCCTGCCCTACTCAACTCGTGGGTCGTCAGAGCGTGCAGGACGCGTTGGCAGCACTCGCGGGTGCGGAAGCCTTAGGTCTCGCCATCAGTGCCAGCACCCGGATCATTGGACGCCTCAATGCCCCCGGCATGCTCCAACCGTTGCGACGCGCTGCGGGTTGGTCGATCTTTGTCGATGGTGCCAAAACTCCATCCGAATTACGGGAAGTGTTGGCAACTCTGCGTGAACTTGGCCCTCAACGCCTGATCACCGTCTTGGGATGCGCTGGCGGCAGCAGTCCAGCACTTTGCGAAGCGATGGGCGAAGCGGCAGCCGACGGTGCCGATTTGAGCTTGATCACCTCGGACAATCCCTGCCATCAATCCCCGCACACCTTAGCCATGCAAGTGTTGCGAGGCTATGCGACCCGCCGCAATGACGGAGCCCGATTAGAACTCAATCGCGAAGCAGCCATCCTAGCGGCGGTGCGCATGGCTCAACCCAGTGACATCATACTGATTGCCGGTAAAGGCCATGCAACCTCACAGGAAATCGGGGGTGCGATCATGCCTTTCAATGACCTCGAACAAGCGCGCGAATCGGTGTACCGCGTCAAAACATCTTCCACGTCTCCTGAGACGCTCCCCCGTTTCATAACCACCCCAACACGTTCGTTTTATCCGGTAGGACAAAACTAATGCAACCGCTGACACTCCAATCAATCGCCGAAAGTTGCTCAGGGCAATTACGAGGAGTATCCACGGAATGTCTCATCCAACGGGTCTCCACGGACTCCCGTCAGGTCGAAGTCGGCGACCTGTTTGTAGCACTGGAAGGAGAGAACTTTGACGGACATGATTTCCTGCCCCAGATCCTCGCACGCGGTGCGGCAGCGGCTTTGGTTGACGCTGGGAAATCCTCGAAATATCCCGTGGGCCTTGTCTGCATCGAGGTCGCGAACGTGCGCCAAGCTTACGGAAAAATAGCGGGCACTTATCGCCGTCAGTTTTCTCTCCCTGTCATTGCTATAGCAGGATCCAACGGCAAAACATCCACCAAAGCGTTAGTCGCTTCCGTGCTTGGCACCGAGTTGATCACCCTGGCGAGCGAAGGCAGTTTTAATAACGACGTGGGTGTTCCCGCCACCTTGCTTCGATTGGAACACACACATCAAGCAGCGGTCTTGGAAGTGGGAACCAATCACCCCGGCGAACTGGCACCGTTGTTAGACCTCATCGCACCTAGATTCGGGATACTGACGTCTGTGGGTCGGGAACATCTCGAATTCTTTGGTAATATCAAAGCCGTGGCCCGCGAGGAAGGAATGATCGCCGAAGCGCTGCCAGCCGACGGCGTACTTTTTATCAACGGAGATATGCCTTGTCTCACGGAGATTCTAGCCCGTACCCGAGCGCGAATCGTGAAGGTTGGTTTTGGCCACGACAATGATTGGCGCGTCAGCCATCTCCGAAACCTGCCGGAGGGAACCACTTTCCGCGTTGAAACTCCGGAACCTGAATACGACGGGGACTACCACATCAATTTAATTGGCCGCCATCAGGCACTCAACGCGGCCTTGGCTCTCGGAGTCGGGAGGGAACTCGGACTGAGCCGCGCCGTTCTACGGCGCGGCTTGGCCGAATGCCAAGGTGCTAAAATGCGCTTAGAGATCAAGCATGGGGACGGCTGGACGGTTTTAAATGACACCTACAATGCGAACGCAGATTCAATGATTGCTGCCTTGGAGACCCTACGGGATTACCCCTGCACAGGTCGACGGATCGCAATTCTAGGAGAAATGGGCGAGCTCGGTGACTCCAGCAAAACGGCACACGAGGAGGTCGGACGGTTTGCAGCGCAAACTTCTGTAGACACTTTATTGACGATCGGGGCGCAGGGGTTAATCATAGGCCGAGCAGCCCATGCAGCGGGACTAGCGGATGTTGAACAAATTGATGAGATCCACCAAGTTAGTGCTAAAATTCGCTCCCTCCTGCGTGCTGGTGATGTGATTTTATTGAAAGCTTCGCGTGCAGCACGTCTGGAAAGAGTCGTTCAGTCCCTGTTCGACAACTGCATGAACCCCCAGACCTAGCACGCCCAACGCAATGCTCTACTATTTTTCTATTTATCTGCTCGACTGGGCTAAATCCACTGGCTGGGAGGACACCCTCTCGCCGTTACGGGTCTTTCGTTACATCACTTTTCGTGCTGCAGCCGCAGCGATCACCGCCTTGCTCGTCAGTTGGTGCCTTGGCCCTAAGATTATCCGGATGTTGAAAGAATTAAAGTTCGGTCAACATTATCTCGACAAGGCTGAAGAGGGCGGCGATCTCAAGAGCCGTTTGTTGAGCAAAAAAGGAACCCCCACCATGGGTGGCGTTCTCATTGTTCTCTCCATGGATATCTCCGCCCTGCTTTGGACTCAGTTCAATGAAATGGTGATCCTCACCTTGCTCTCATTGGTAGTTCTCGCCGGACTCGGCTTCTACGATGATTATGCGAAGATCACCAAGCAGAACAATCTGGGCGCAACGTCAGCCATCAAATTAACGGTGCAAACTTTCCTGGCTGGGTTCATCGGCCTCTACCTGTATTACCTGCCCGAGACTCGCCATCTCGTGACGGAAATCATGATCCCTTTCTACAAGCATCCCGTCTTAACAGGAGCTGCTGTAGTCGGGATTGTGTTAAGTGCTCTGACAATTGTGGGGAGCTCGAATGCGGTCAACCTTACCGATGGGCTTGATGGGTTGGCGATTGGTTGCACTTTAATTGTCTCCGTCGTGTTCTTGGTTTTGACCTATATCGCAGGAAACGCCAAATTCGCTGCGTACCTTCAATTGCCCTATATCGTCGGAGCCGGCGAACTCACTGTGATTTGTGCCGCGATGATCGGTGCTGGGTTAGGTTTCCTCTGGTTTAATTGTCATCCAGCTCAGATTTTTATGGGGGATACCGGTTCACTGGCACTCGGAGGAGCGTTGGGAATTATGGCTGTCCTGATTCATCAACCCTTCATTCTGTTCATTGCAGGCGGTGTGTTTGTTGCCGAAGCCGTCTCGGTCCTCATCCAACAGTCCTGGTTCAAATGGACACGGATGCGAACGGGCACAGGGCGCCGCGTTTTTCTGATGGCTCCGCTTCACCATCATTTTGAAAAAAAAGGGTGGTATGAATCGCAGATCGTCACCCGATTTTATATCCTATCCATCCTGTGCGCACTGATCGCACTCGGCAGCTTGAAACTTCGTTAAACATGCTGGCTCTATTAAGAAAAACGGCGTTGGTTCTCGGCCTTGATGCGAGCGGACAGGCCGCGTGCCACCTGCTGCTCTCGGAACGTGTCGAGGTTCAAGCGTTCAGTCTGGATCCATCCCCTTTACCCACCGCCGAACTCGCCGCCTTGCTGGATGCAGGGATCACCTTCATTACTCACGAACGGAACATCGCACACACGAACTTCGATCTCGTGGTCCTGAGCAGCAGTGTTTCACGCACGGAAGCCATCGTTCAGAAATTGATACTGCGAGGCTGCCACGTGATTAGCGATCTCGAGTTGGCCACAAAAAAATACTACTGCCTGAGCATCGCCGTCACGGGCACCAACGGCAAAACTACGACCGCGGAACTGATCCAGCGGACGATGCGTTTGGCAAATCGCCATGTCACAACCGCCGGAGGCAGTGGACAGGCCATGTGTGCGATCACCCAGCAAACGCGGCAACTCGATTTCGTCGCGCTCGAGGTCAATTCCTTCCAACTGGAGAGCGTGGAACATTTTCGACCCAGCGTCGCTGTCCTCTTGAATCTCCGACCCGACCACATGGATCGTTATGATCGGATGGCAAATTATGTGCGGACAGTGACACGAGTTTTCCAGAATCAACAGGTGTTTGATTGGGCGATAATCCAAAGCGAAGCATTGGCGCAGATTCGCTCCCTTGAACTCCCGATCCCCTCAAAAACCATCACCTTCAGCGCGTCCAATCGTCATGCTGACATCCATCTCGACCGAAGTTTATTGGTCAGCAAACTCCCGGGTTGGACCGGTCCGCTTTTGGATTTAGAGGACTGCCTGTTGCGGGGTCCTCATCAGGCAGAGAATTTAATGGCGGCACTCGCGGTGGGACATGTGCTGCGACTGCCTCTTGAGGAGATGAAGGAGGCACTCAAATCCTACCCGGGCGGCCCGCACCGCTGCGAACTCATCGCTGAGGTAAACGGAGTCCAGTTTATCAATGATTCTAAAGCCATGAATGTCGATGCCGTACGCAAGGGTATCGAGTCGATCTCCGAAGGTCGAGGCGGCGAACCTAATGTCTGGTTGATCGCTGGCGGCAGGGATAAAGGACTAGATTACCACGAGCTTTGCCCCCTGCTAGCACGCCGCGTGAAGGGTGCATTTCTCCTCGGAGAGAGCCGAGAAAAACTTCGCGCCGCATGGAGTCTGTTTACTCCTTGCACCCTGCAGGATTCGTTGCTAGAAGCGGTACGTAATGCAGCGGAAAATGCGGAAACTGGTGACTTCGTCCTGCTTTCTCCAGCTTGCTCCAGTTTTGACATGTTCCAGAATTACCAACATCGCGGCGAAGTTTTTAGACAAGCGGTAGAACAGTGGAAGGAAACCGCAGGCCATGCCCACTCCACAATACCACAAAACTGACATGCTCCTGAACCAACAACAACCCCTTAAACTTTCCAGCGCGTTTGTAGAGGACAAACGCACTGGGCACTTTTTAAGTCCTCACTTAACACCAGACCAACAAAAAACAACTAACCGCTAACAAAAACGTTCCACACAACCCATGAACACCCCTAGCCCACTCATTCCCCAAGGTTCGCTCAGCCAGAAGGCTCTCAAAGGAGCCGGAAGCGTCCGCATCTGGGTCGCCTCCATCATCGCTGTCCACGTGCTTTTCTTCGGCCTCCTGCTGATGCAAGGCTGTAAACCCAGCAGCCGTGTTGCTGAAACCGACACTACCACGAATACATTAACCCTGCCGCCTTTCGACCCCGGCACCAACTTGTATTCCAACCCATCCAACTCAGTGGTAACCACAAACGTGATTGCCGCACCTAGACCCGACGGCACAATTACCCCCCTTCCCCCGAAGGGTCAGCCTACAGTTTACATCGAGCCGGTGCCCGCACCTGTTGCCAGCTCCAAAGAATACGCCGTCCAAAAAGGCGATTTCCTCGCCAAGATCGCAAAAGACAACGGGGTCTCCCTCAACGCGCTGGTGAAGGCGAATCCGAATGTGGATCCTAAAAAAATGAAGATCGGACAAAAGATTTCCATTCCAGCCATCGAGGCGACGGCACCTCCTGTCAGCATCACAGGCGCACCCACGACTGATTTGAGCACCAGCCTGCCTCCAACCCGCTCGACGGATGCCGGCTTAGTTCACGTTGTTAAGCCCGGTGAAACCCTCACCTCCATCGCCAAAAAACATCAGACCACTGTCGCTGCCATTCGTAATGCAAACGACATGAAGACCAATCGTCTGCTCGCCAATCAGAAACTGAAGATTCCTGCTGGGAAACCAGAAAAACCAGCGCCCGTGGCTGCTCCCGTTGGTCAATAATCATCTCACTCAAGGGTCGCTGCGCGAAACCAGCAGCGACCCTCGTCAACCGAGTGCCTTTAGTTCTTGAAAGCCGTCACAACCATTCTCCTGTTGACCATTTGCTCCTTGCTGGCGTTGGGAATGGTCATGCTCTATAGCTCCGCTGCCGCCAAGGATGGGACACACCTTCTGAGGATGCAGTCGATTTGGTGCGCCGCGGGTTTGATCGCTGCGGTCGTATTAGCGCGTGTAGACTACCGGCTCTTCAAAAAAGTGGCGTGGGTCATGTTAGCACTCGCGATCATCTTGCTGATCCTTGTTCTCATCCCCGGCATTGGTGTTCGTCGAGGAGGCAGCCGCCGCTGGTTTAAACTCGGGTTCGCCCTCTTTCAACCTTCGGAGCTCGCGAAACTTTGCCTGATTATCGCGCTGGCCGCGTATGTCGATCGGTTCCAACGTCACATGCCACGATTTGGAAAAGGGTTGATCCTGCCAGGTCTGCTCATTGGATCAGTGGTCGGTCTAATTTTTGTAGAACCTGATCGAGGTTCCGCCGCATTGGTTGCTGCCGTTTGTGGGGTGATGCTTGTGGTCGCGGGCGTAAAGTTACGTCATCTCATACCCATCGGTGCCTTGGGAATTGCGCTGTTCGTTTTCTCCTTACTGAACGATCCCATGCGCGGCAGTCGCATTCATAGCTGGCTGAATCAAGAGGAAACCCGCACTAAAACCGGCTACCAAGGCTGGCAAGCCATGCTCGCGTTCGGATCAGGAGGCACAACAGGCTTGGGCTTGGGTAATGGTCGCCAAAAACTCGGGTTTGTCCCCGAAGGCCACACAGATTTCATCCTCTCCGTAGTGGGAGAAGAACTCGGTCTCGTCGCGACCGTGGGCGTTGTCGCAGGGTTTTTGGTGATCCTGATTTGTGGAGTTTTTATTGCGATGCGAGCGAGGGATACCTTCGGCTACATGCTCGCCACAGGCATTACATTTTTGATCAGTCTCCAAGCCTTCATTAACATTGGCGTCGTGACGGGTGCATTACCCAATAAAGGGTTAGCTCTGCCCTTCATCAGCTACGGCGGCTCCAGCCTGCTCATGATGTTAAGTTGTATTGGGATTCTTTTTAACATCGCAGCCCAAAGTGCGCCTGCAGATGAAGATTTTAACTCCGATAATCTGCCAAACCATAAACCCACATTGACCAGCGTCGAACTTTCCGCATGACCCAAGGTTCACCACAACATCCCTTGATCGCTATCGCTTGCGGCGGCACCGGCGGGCACCTTTTTCCTGGCCTAGCCGTCGCCGAAGAACTCCAATTTCGAGGCTGCCGGATTGCTCTCTTGATTTCAGAAAAAGAAGTGGATCAGCAGGCTGTTCGGGGGACGCAGGACATGGAGATCAAGGCTTGGCCAGCGGTGGGATTGGCCAATCAAAATCGAGTCGCGTTTATCCGTGGTTTTTTGAAATCACTGCGGTTAGCTCGGGCGTATTTTAAACAAGCGCAACCGAGTGCCGTGCTCGCGATGGGCGGATTCACCAGTGCCGCACCGATCGTCGCCGCGCGACTGAAAGGGATCCCCACCTTTTTGCATGAGGCAAACACCATCCCAGGTCGAGCCAATCGCTGGCTCGCGCCGTGGGTCAGCCACACTTTCGTGGGATTTGCGAGCACTGCTAACCGTTTCGGCAATGCATCGGTGCAAGTGGTGGGAACTCCCGTGCGATCGCAGTTTCAGGAAAGTGATCCAGGAGCTTGCCGCATGGCACTGGGGCTCGATCCTGAGCGTCCTGTGTTACTAGTCATGGGCGGAAGTCAGGGAGCGCAGGGCATCAATCGTGGTGTGGTTACCTTGTTACCAAAGCTCATCGCCGCACTCCCAGAACTCCAGTTTTTTCATCTGACAGGACCACAAGATTTTGAAGCCGTAAAAACTGCTTATCAAGATGCCGGAACTCGGGCCGTGGTTCACCCATTTTTTACAGAGATGGAGTTAGCGTTAGGCGCGGCGACTGTCGCCATCAGTCGAGCAGGAGCCTCTTCGATTGCTGAATTCTCCGCGCTCCGAATACCCGCCCTGCTTGTCCCCTACCCTGCCGCCGCCGACAATCATCAACATTTCAACGCCCGAGAGGTCGCTCAATCTGGAGCTGCGTTATTAGTGTCTCAGGAAAGTCTCACGGCCGATGTGGTATTGCCTGCTCTGGTAGATTTGGTTAGAGATCCGGTTCGACGTGCTGAGTCTCAAAAAGCCCTAGAACTTTGGCACCGTGGTGACTCAGCCCAACTCATCGCCGATCGCGTTTTACAGGACATTCCCTTACCCAAGT
>WBXJ01000100.1 GCA_008933045.1 Verrucomicrobiota bacterium | reverse complement strand
TCTGCCCATTCGCATTATTCCCCCACGCCACCACGGTCCCACTGGGTATTCCAATGCTGGCGGTGAGGTTAATCGTGTAGGTGCCAGGCGTTGTAGGTAGGCCGGAGATCACGCCGGTGTTGTGATCGATGTTCAAGCCATCAGGCAAGGGAGCGGCATCAAAGTAGGTTGGTGAGCCGGTCGCCGTAATGGTGTAGGCGAACGGTTCACAATCCATTGCCGTGACAACAGTGGGACTGGTGATCACGGGGGTCTCGAGCACGGAGGTCAAGGTGAACGTCTGGTTCACACTCGCTTCCAAATAATCCGTATTCCCAGATTGGCTCGCCATCACCGTCACTGTCCCCGTTCCCGTCAAGGTCAGGGTGCTCCCCGATACCGTTGCCGGTCCGCTCACTACGCTGAAGGTGACTCCCAATCCGGAGCTTGCTCTCGCACTCAACGCGATCGGATCTGCTGGGAAGGTGGGGTGTCCGATATCCGCAAATTCTATCGTTTGTGGGGCTTTGCTGATCACAATCGTCGCCGTCGCAGTCCCGGTCCAATCGCTCTTCAATGCCACGGTGTGATACACCCCCCCTGCGATCGCCGTCACTCCGGTCAGCCCGGCAGGCACGGTCGTCTGCCCATGCTTATTAACCCCCCACGCGACCACGGTTCCATCCCTCTTCGATGCCACTGTGTGCCCGTAACCCCCTGCGATCGCCGTCACTCCGGTCAGCCCGGCAGGCACGGTCGCCTGCCCATCCGCATTAGCCCCCCACGCCACCACGGTCCCATCGCCCTTCAATGCCACCGTTTGATACCAACCCACTGCGATCGCCGTCACTCCGGTCAGCCCAGCAGGCACTGTCGTCTGCCCATAACCAGCATTCCCCCAAGCCACCACGGTTCCATTGCTCTTCAATGCCACGGTGTGATACACCCCCCCTGCGATCGCGGTCACTCCGGTCAGCCCAGCAGGCACGGTCGTCTGCCCATTCCCATTATCCCCCCACGCCACCACGGTTCCATCCCTCTTCAATGCCACTGTGTGCCCGTAACCCCCTGCGATGGCCGTCACGTCGGTCAGCCCAGTAGGCACTGTCGTCTGCCCATTTGCATTAGACCCCCACGCCACCACGGTCCCATCGCTCTTCAATGCCACGGTGTGATACACCCCCCCTGCGATCGCCGTCACTCCGGTCAGCCCAGTAGGCACTGTTGTCTGCCCATATTGATTATCCCCCCACGCCACCACGGTCCCATCGCTCTTCAATGCGGCCGTGTGCCACCCACCCCCTGCGATCGCCGTCACTCGGGTCAGCCCGGCAGGCACGGTCGTCTGCCCGTTATCATTCCCCCCCCACGCCACCAGTGTCCCACTGGGTATTCCAATGCTGGCGGTGAGGTTGATCGTGTAGGTGCCTGCGGTTGTGGGTGTGCCGGAGATCACGCCGGTGGTTGGATTGAGGCTTACGCCCGCAGGCAAGTTAGCAGCACCAAAGGACGTCGGCGATTCGGTCGCCGTAATGCTGTAGGAAAAGGATTGACCCACCGTGCCCTGGATCGTGGCAGCACTCGTAATCACCGGTGCCTGGGCGTGCAAGTGTGTGGCTGCTCCTAGAAAGGCGAGGAGACTCAGGACGAGTTTGAAGAAATTTTGGCACATATTGTGCTCTTTTTGGGTTGTCATAGATGACTTCCTTTTTGGGGAACCTTTATTGTTATTCTTGAACAAAACCTTTTCCGACGCGATTAGTCAATGGTCATGTTCAGTTTATTTGCCGCTCGCAACTGATGTTATCGGCAAGGGGTAGATGACAATAAGGAAAAGGGTGTGGGTGGGTGTCGTTCTGCGCCGTTCCGGTCGACCACCGGCTACAGGCTTGGATGCCTTCGGCATCCTCGGCACAAGGCATCCGCCTGTGGTTTTCCTGTTTTTATCGCCCTGATTTAATCGGACTCGGTGGCGGTGAGAATTTACGTTCGACACTTTTCACGGGAGACCTTATACAAATCATCAATTAATGAGGATTCTAGTTCTCAACGGACCCAATTTGAACTTGCTTGGAACTCGCGAACCTAGCGTGTACGGGACGGTCACCTTGGCCGACATCGAAACAATTCTGCGTCAACGAGCCGCACAGCTCGGGGCTGAACTGGATTTCCGCCAGTCCAATCACGAGGGACAGTTGGTGGATTGGATCCATGAAGCCAGCGGTCGATGGGATACGATCCTCCTGAACGCAGGTGCATACACTCATACGAGTATCGCGCTGCGAGATGCCATCGCCGGCGTCGGCGTCGCCACGATTGAGGTTCACCTCTCCAATGTGATGGCGAGAGAGTCCTTTCGTCATCACTCGATGATCGCCCCAGTTTGCCGAGGTCTGATCTCCGGCTTCGGTGCGCAATCCTATCTTTTGGCCTTAGAGGCTGCCGTTAACATTAAAGTTGTTTAAAAACTGGTTTTCAAGCCGACTTTGTGCACGTTTTCACCATTTCTAGACCAACCAAACAGCACTTGACAGCCACAACGCTCCCGAATAACGTGATGGTCTTGATCAGTGACCAAGGTTTAGTGCAGCCGGTATCGGCTGTCCAATTTTAACCGGTGACGACGTCAGCGTCGCACCAGACCAAGAACGGAAGCAGAGTTTTAAACTGGAATATGGACCTTAAAGACATCAAAGCGATCATCGATTTGATGAAAAAGAATTCGATCTCCGAATTCGAACTCGAAAAACAGGACTTCAAAATCAAGCTCAAGCGAACCCATGGAGGGCAGCATGTGGCTTATGATGAACCGACGCTCCTGCCTGCGTATGGTGCGGTGCCTGCGAACGTGGTGCAAGCAACCACCGCAGCGGCCCCCCTCCCTAGTCAAACTCAAGCGAACGGAGATTTTGAGATTAAATCCCCGATGGTAGGGACTTTTTATCGATCCCCTTCCCCTGAGGCTGGCAATTACGCTGAAATCGGCACGGTGGTCAACCCCGACACTGTGGTTTGTATCATCGAGGCGATGAAGGTGATGAACGAGATTAAAGCAGAAAAGAGCGGGGTCATCACGGCCTGCCTTCTCGATAATGCTCGCCCCGTAGAATTCGGGCAGCCCTTATTTAAGATTCGACCGCTTTAACCTCATCGGCGTTCGGCGGCCTTGTTTGCAGCCAAGTCTGCCACTAATTTTTAGCCCTCATGTTTGAGAAAATTCTCGTAGCAAATCGTGGTGAAATCGCTGTTCGCATCATCCGTGCCTGCAAGGAACTGAACATCCGCACCGTCGCGGTTTATTCGGAAGCAGATGTCAACTCCATGCACGTCCAGATGGCTGATGAAGCCATCTGCATCGGTAAACCGGCTAGTGGTGAATCCTACTTGCGGATTGATCGCATCATCAGCGCGGCGGAGATTGCGGATGTAGACGCTATTCACCCAGGCTACGGCTTCCTCTCCGAGAATGCGCATTTCGCGGATGTTTGCGAGAATTGCAACATTCGCTTTATCGGCCCGAGTTCTCGAGCGATGAACGCGTTGGAGGACAAAGCCATCAGCCGAAACTTAGCAAAAAAAGCGGGCGTTCCCATCCCTCCAGGGTCCGATGGCCTCATCGAAAACGAACAAGAAGCGCTCAAGATCGCCAAACGTATCGGTTATCCTGTTATCATCAAAGCCATCGCGGGCGGCGGCGGACGCGGGATGCGGGTGGCGCATAACGATGTCTCCCTTATCAAGGGTTACCATACCGCTCGCAGCGAGGCCGAGAAATCGTTTGGCAATTCTGCGGTTTACATCGAAAAGTTCATCGAAAATCCGCATCACATCGAATTCCAGATTTTGGGCGACAATAAAGGTAACCTCATCCACCTAGGTGAGCGTGATTGTTCGATCCAACGCCGTAACCAAAAAATCATCGAGGAAACCCCTTCCCCGCTCATCGAGACGAAGTTTAAGGATTTGCGGAAAAAAATGGGCCGTGCCGCGCTTAAGATAGCGGAAGCTGCCCACTATACCAGTGCTGGAACCGTCGAATTCATCGTCGATGACCACGGAAACTTCTACTTTCTCGAAGTCAACAAGCGCGTCCAAGTCGAACACCCAATTACTGAGGAAGTGACGGGCATCGACATCGTGAAGCAACAGATTCTGATCGCGATGGGAGAACCCTTGCGAATCTCGCAAAGCGATGTGGTCTTTAAAGGTCACTCGATTGAGTGCCGGATTAACGCCGAGGATCCCTTCGATGATTTCCGCCCTAGCCCGGGACGGATTGAGATGTATTACGCCCCTGGAGGACGTGGAGTCCGTGTCGATAGCCACGCCTACGCGGGTTATACCGTCCCACCACACTACGACTCTCTCATCGGTAAACTCATCACTTACGGGAAGGATCGCCGCGATGCGATGGATAAAATGGCCCGCGCACTCAGCGAGTACATGGTCACCGGCATCAAAACGACCATCCCTTTCGAGCTAGCAATCCTCCAAGACCCCAATTTCCGCCGTGGTGTTTACTCCACCAATTTCATCGAGGAACTTTTAGGGGGGCCTAGGCGCGATTTAATTAGCGAAAAAGGCTGATGGTTTATGTCCCTAATCCGCGATCTGGTTGCCCGAGCGCGACTTTACGCCTTTGTTGATACCGCCTATCTCCATGGCCGATCTGCTACGGAGGTAACCCGACAACTCTGCGAAGGAGGTGCAGACCTGATCCAACTGCGAGCTAAAGGGGCATCGTTGCAAGACGTCCGACTCCTATCCGCGCAACTCCTACCTATTACCCAATCCGCCGGAATTCCATTGGTGATCAACGACCATCTCGAAATCGCGCAAGCCTTATCAGCACCGCTTTGTCACCTCGGGATTGAGGATTTTTTTGACTCTGGCTATCGGTTCATCTCCGACCTTCCTCCGCCCGCCACCCATGGCCAGCAACCCTTGATCGGGATCAGTACGCACTCCCCTGAACAAGCGCGAAATGCCATCGACGCGGGTGCGGACTACATCGCCATCGGGCCCGTCTACCGCACCGACACCAAGCCCTCCGCACGAGCTGTCACCTTGGATTATGTCCGGTGGGCTGTGGAGAACGTCTCAATCCCTTGGTTCGCTATCGGGGGTATCAACCTCGACAACCTGGATGAAGTTCTCGCTGCGGGAGCTCGACGAATCTGCGTTGTCAGCGCGATCTTAAACCATCGCAATCTGGTGGACGCTTGCCAGCAATTCAAAAGCCGCCTACCTTCACTCTCCGAACCGTCCTGAAGTCACAAAAAAACGATCATGAGCGTCCTTGTTGTGGGGTCCACAGCCCTAGACTCTATCAAAACTCCGAAAGCTGAGAATCCTCGATTGCTCGGAGGTTCCGCCAGCCATGCCGCCATTGCTGCCAGTTTCTTTTCCCCGGTCAAAATGATTGGTATCGTTGGCCAAGATTTCCCGAAGCGTTACTTGGCCCTCTACCGGAAACACAACATTGACCTCACCGGCTTACAAATCGCCGAAGGTAAAACCTTCCACTGGTCCGGCGAATATGAAGTCAACATGAACAACCGACGCACACTCAGCACTGAGCTGGGCGTGTTCGAGACATTCACGCCGCATCTCCCCGAGTCACATAAAAACTCGCGCTTTATTCTGCTCGCCAACATCGCTCCCAGCTTACAGCTCCACGTCCTAGATCAGATCAAGAAGCCAAAGTTTGTTATCGCCGACACCATGGACTTGTGGCTGAACATCGCCCTCCCCGATCTCCTCACAGTCATCCAACGTGTCGATGCCTTCGTCCTCAACGACAGCGAGGCAAAGCAACTCACAGACGAAGACAACGTGCTCAAGGCACTGAAAAAGATCCATCGACTCGGCCCCGCCTACGTCATCATCAAACGCGGCGAGCACGGATCGATTCTCTCCGGGCCTTCGGGCCTCTTTGTCGCTCCCGCTTTCCCACTTGAACGTGTGGTTGACCCTACAGGTGCGGGCGATTCGTTTGTCGGGGGGCTTCTCGGCTACCTCGCCAGCACCAAAGGCTCGATCGAGAAAAATCTTCGCCGCGCGATCATCCACGGCAGTGCCACTGCCTCATTCTGCTGTGAAGACTTTGGCCTGACTCGAACCACAAAAATTACCGCCGCCGATATCAACAACCGCGTCGCGCAGCTTGAAAAAATGGTTCGGTTTTAAGGCTCAAAGTCACAAGCTCAACTCGGCTTGATCACGAGGCGATAAAATCGAAGGGGCGCAGACCCGAAGGGTGGACTCCAGATGAGGTCTTGGAATCGGTTGGTTGTCAACGTGGTAACTTCATTCCATTGCTCAAGATCAAGGGAGGATTCGATCACATAGGTTTCGCCGGGTTCGGCGAAGAATTTGAGTTGAGTCAAACCTTGAGTATCAACCGACGCCCGAACCCTTGGACGAGTTGGTTCAAAATTTAACTCAAGATTGTCCAACTGACCCCTCGCATAAATCGAACCCGCATAGGACGAGAACTGTCCGTCATCCGAATAGCTGGTGATGCCGAAAGCATCGAGAGTGAATCCAGCGAACACCTCCGGCAATACCACGCGGGCTATGCGACCAAAAGGCTCACCATTGGCGGTCATCTCCATCGTCAACGTCCGAGTCCCAGCACGGAACCGTGCGTCAACGTGGTAAGTCACTCCCGTTACCAACTCCAACTGGTTCACAAAACCATCCGTCAAAAACTGTTGCCGTGGAGAGGTGATAGCCACCGTTACAGTGGGGGTAATGGGGTCTGCCTCCGGAAAATAATTCCACTCCACCAAATTCGGCGTGTGACGGCCCGTACCTCGGATGTAGCCCGCTGAGAACGCATGGGATTGCCGAAAGAAACCAAAAGCAATTTCGAAAGTGCTCGGCTTCCCAATCGAAGTCCCTACGTTTACCTGCTCCAGCACAAGATCGAACGCGAAACTGAAATCCTCTTGCTCAGTCAAAGCTCGCGGCAGCGGGAGGTAATAAAAACTGTTCGGTTGGGAGGAATCCCAAGTGGTCATGAGAGTTTGGGTCGATTCCTGCCAAGCGAAAAGAGCACTGTCCCCTTCCACCCGCCAGTCGCGGTCAACAGGGTTGGTTGTAAAAGCTTCCTTGAACTGCGTCGCGAACACCGGAGCCACAGTAAAAAGGAACAGAATCAACACTGTCCGCCAGAGCCATAAACTCTTCAAATACTCAATCAAGCCAACCGACTGAACGTGAGATCGCATGGGGTTGTCGAATAGTTTGTAGTCGCATTGGACGGATACCGGCAATGCGGTGCTCACACAAGAGAAACGGAAAATAGGCAATGATTCAACTCGCGACTGTGAATAATCTGGAAAAAGTGCGCGTCGACTAGGACATGCCGAGGCAACGGGAAACTGAAATGTCGCTTGCGCACACAGCATTGAAACATAAACTGAATGGAATGAAGCGATTTCTGGTCTGGATGGCAGCGGGAGGATGGGGGATCTCCCTCTGTTTTGCTCAACTTTCCGTGGAGGTAAGTTTTGACAATGAAGTGTACATCCCCAACGAAGCACTGGTAGCGAAGATTCGAATCATCAATAATTCGGGCAAAGCTTTAAAGTTTGGGGTGACGGACGATTGGCTCGTTTTGAATGTCGAGACCGAGAACGAACGTATCGTCTCCATGATCAAACCGCCTCCTGTCTTTGGTGAATTTTCGTTGGAGTCATCCCAAGTGGGTGTGAAACGTATCGACCTCGCGCCGTGCTTCAACCTGAGCAACCCCGGCCGATTCAAAATCACTGCATCGGTCCGTATTCCCGAATGGAACCAGTCGTTTGTCAGCAAATCGAAACATTTTGATATCGTCGGAGGGGTGCGCTTTTTTGAAACATCTTTTGGTTTACCCAATTCCACCGACACCGGTAAGGATGCACAGCCGGAGATCCGAAAATATATTCTCCAGCAGGTGAGTCGCAAACAAACCACACTCTATGTCAGAATTACAGATTCCACGGAAACAAAGACCTTTAACGTCATCCCCATCGGTGTCGTGCTCTCGCTGAGTAAACCTGAGCCGCAAATCGATCGCTGGAGCAATCTCCACCTTCTGCTCCAAGTAGGTGCCCGCGCTTTTAGTTACACGGTAATCACAGCCACCGGCCAAATACTCATGCGTGAAACGTGGGACTACACTACCTCACGCCCGGTACTCAAGTCCGGTGATGATGGTCGCATCTCAGTCGTCGGCGGGATCCGTCGGCCCACTCCGAATGACCTTCCACCACCTGAAACCAACCCTAGATCCCAAACCGCTGTTCCCGCTGCCGAACCCCCTAAACCGACGACCGATGCGAAGCCTATTCAGCCTTAAACTTTCCCTGACCTTCTTGCTCTGCCTTGGCGCGCTGGCACTGAGTATCAGTGGTCTACTAGCGATCGAGCTTCCGGCAACGACGACCTCACTGCATCTCCGAAACGGGGATCGTATTACCGGCGTCATCGCTTCCGAAAGCACCACCGAAATTATTATCAACAGTCCCACCTTGGGACAAATCACGATCCCCACTGCGCAGGTGGATCACCGCGAACAAATCCCTGCACCGATCGCGGTACCGCCAGCACCCACGATTGTTCCTGCGATCGCCAAACCCGTCATCACCCAGCCGCCACCTCCCAAGCCTAAGCATTGGGCGACTGATGTGCAGATTGGAATGAACCTTCGCTATTCCGCCACCGACGCCACCGACTACCTAGCCGCTGTGCATACCACCTACACCAAAGGTCGTATGCGTGAGGCGTTGAATTACAGTTTCATCTACGGAAAAACAGGAGATATTCTTTCCGCCAATCGAATGACAGCAAGTTCCAAAACCGACTTCGATATGGGCGAACGTTGGTATCTCTACAACTTAGCGGGGGCCGGTTACGACAAAATCCGACGCATCGACTCAGAATACGAAATCGGCCCCGGCGTCGGAGTAATGGTTCTTAACTCCCTCACAAACCACTTCGTTTGGCGCAGTGAGGTTGGGTTCAGTTTCCAAGAGCAATTCCGAAATGATTATACGGATCAAGTGACCTATTCCGCGCGCCTCGCTCAGTTGATTAGCTGGAAACTGTGGGAAAAACTAACCAGCAATACACACTTCGAATTCTTTCCAAATTTGCAAAACTTTGGAGACTACCGGCTGCGGTTAGAAACCACTTTGAGCTATCCCCTGTTGGAAAACATCTCCTTGAATTTGATTGCGTCCGACCTTTACGACACACTTCCGGTGTTTGGAATCACTCGAAATGATTTCCAAATCCGATCTGCGTTAGGATTGAGGTTTTGATTTTTGAACCATGCTAATTCAATCTGCCCTGCTCTGCGATGCGGCCCAGGATTACAACGGGAAGCTTTGTTTGCTCGGGTCGTTTGACACGATCCTCGCGCCTCGATTCCCGATGGTGCATCCCGCTTGTTCAGTCGCCATTCGGTTGACTTTTCGCAGCGAGGACGAAGGGACTCATCGAATGAAGCTACTGTTAATTGATGAGGACGGAAGAAACATACTCCCTAAAATCGAAGCCTCGATGGATATAAAAATGCCTTCCGATGTTTTTTTCTACTCAAGAAATATCGTCTTTAATCTTCAACAAACCCAATTTGATCGCCCAGGCCAATACTCGATCGACCTCCTGATCGATGATCAAATCTGTGCCCGTATCCCTTTACAAATCGTGCCAGCACTTCAGGGTAAAACTGGCCCAACCCAAGGCTATCGATGAACCTCCCTCCTTTGATCATCACAACGCAGTCGATATTTTTCAGAATCTTCACGATTCTGTGCGCGCTATTTTTGTTAGACCCGCTGCTTAAAAAAAACGCACACGCCGAAGTCAACGCGCATTCCCACAACGATTACGAACAATCCCGACCCTTATTCGAGGCCCTCGAAAGAGGCTTTGGAAGCGTGGAGGCGGATGTATTTTTAGTTCAAGGCCGACTCCTGATCGGACACAGCGTTCAATCGTTGAAGCCTCATCGCACCTTGGAATCGATGTATCTGGATCCTCTGCGA
>WBXJ01000099.1 GCA_008933045.1 Verrucomicrobiota bacterium | reverse complement strand
TGGACTTCTGACTCGCCGAGGTGCGGAGTTGATTGGGCGCGCGGATGTGCTTATCCATGACGCCTTGATTAATGCTGATCTTGTGCGCCTAGCTCCAAAGACAGCGGAGATCATTTATGCGGGCAAACGTGCTAACAATCATGCCATTCCTCAAGAGGAGCTGAACCAGTTGCTCATTAAGCATGCTAAAGCAGGTAAGACTGTTGTCCGGTTGAAGGGCGGCGATCCTTACGTATTTGGTCGAGGAGGTGAGGAGGTTGAGGAATTGGTCGCGGCGAAGATTCCTTTTGAAGTAGTTCCTGGAGTTTCCTCTGCGGTCGCTGTTCCAAGTTACGCTGGCATTCCGTTGACCCATCGGGCTCATGCGTCGAGTTATACCGTGATTACGGGGCATGAGGATCCTACCAAGGAGGAGGCGTGTGTGGATTGGCAAAACATCGCGCAAGGTTCGGGGACGAAAATCATTCTGATGGGGGTCAATCAGATCCGGAAGATTGCGCAACTTTTGGTGACGCATGGATCCGCCCCGAGCACCCCAGTGGCTGTGGTTCGGTGGGGTACGACTGGACGCCAGCAGACTCTTGAGGGAACTTTGGGGACAATCGCCGATTTGGTGGATCAAGCGGAATTTACGGCACCCGCCGTGATCATTGTAGGTGGGGTCGTGGGACTTCGTTCCAAGTTGAATTGGTTTGAAAAACGTCCGTTCTTCGGCAAGCGGATCGTCGTTACCCGCACTCGGGAGCAAGCCAGTGTGCTTTGCAACGAATTGGCAGAACGTGGTGCGGATGTGATCGAAATCCCAACGATCAAAATTGTTCCTCCTGAAAATAAGGAGGCACTCAAAGATGCGTTACTGTCCTTGCACGAATACGATTGGATTGTTTTTACCAGCTCGAACGCGGTAACGACATTCTTCGGTTATTTCTTTAAGGGCTACGAAGACATTCGCGAATTTGGCCGCACACGAATTGCAGCGGTAGGATCTTCGACTGCAGCGTGCGTGCGCGAATTACATTTGCGTGTGGATGTGGTTCCTCCCCAGTATATCGCAAGTAAAGTTGCTGCAACGATGAACGCGTTCGAAACATTGGAAAATCTCCGTGTGCTCCTGATCCGAGCTGAAGTCGCCAACCCCGAACTCCCATTGCAACTGCTAAAACTGGGGGCGATCGTGGACGATGTGGCCTGCTACAAAACCATGGCGGAAACCGAGGATGATGACGGTGCGGCTGCGCGGTTTCTTGAGGAAGGCGCGGATTGGATCACCTTCACGAGCAGTTCAACCGCTGAGAATTTTCACCAGCGATTCCCGCTGCCCGAATTGGTTCTGAAATTTCCAAAACTAGGGTTTGCTTCCATCGGCCCCGAAACCACAAAAACGCTCGCACGCCTCGGCGTTAAAGCTGACGTCGAAGCAACCCCGCACACGATCGAAGGATTAGTTAAAGCACTCGAACGCAAGCTAAGGAAGTAGTTTTCAACCATTGAACCCAAAGATGAGACGATTTTTTCAGACTTGGTTGGTGACGATGATGGGCGTTTTGGTTGCTTGTTATGTGGTGAATGGGATACGAGCCGACACCCTCCAAACGTTGTTTGTCACCTCGTTTGTTTTGGGGTTTCTCAACGCTTTTATTCGGCCAGTGCTGATGATCTTGGCGTTTCCACTCATGATCCTGACACTTGGCTTGTTTACGTTTATCCTTAACGGACTGCTTTTTTACTTCACGAGCTGGTTAGTGAAGGGATTTTACGTTGAGTCCTTCTTCGCAGCGTTTAATGGGGGGCTGGTGATCAGTGTGATGTCGCTTTTGGCTTCGATATTTTTACCTAAGAACCCGACGACGAGGAAATCTCAGGCAGTCCAAACTCCACGAGCGGCCGCGGATAGCCAAGGGCCCGTTATTGATGTTTAAGGCGGTAGGCGGCCCGCTGGGTCGATACACCTCGGGCTTGAAATCCCCGCTCGAAATCAGTGATGACGATTGAGAGTTCCTCAGGAGTTTCTACTTTTTCGAAAAACTCATTGTCCCCAAAAACTTGAGTCATTTGTTGAAAGTAATCGAGGTCATCAGTCCTGAGCCATACCACACAATTCGGTTTCAGCACCCGGGCTGCTAGGACCGTGAACTGCGCGTTGATGAGTCGATTTTTCCGGTGCTTACGTTTGGGCCAAGGGTCTGGAAAATAGACATGGATCGCGCTCATCGATTGCGGAGGCAGCATAAATTCCAAGAGGTAAGCAGCTTCTAACCGGATAAGGCGAAGGTTTGAGAGTGCGGCTTTCAGACCTTTCTTGTCCAATTTGCGCAAGCGACCTAGGAGTCGTTCTACTCCAATAAAATTTAGCTCGGGATGTAGTGTAGCGTATTTTGCCAAGAAGGATCCGTCCCCACTGCCTAGCTCCAATTCGATGGGTTGTTGGTTTACAAATAGTGCCTCGGGTTGCACCCGCTCCAAAATACTGACGGGGTAATGGACTAAAGTGGGGATGGATTCGATCATGGGAAATAGATTAGTTTATCGCTCAGCAGCGCAAGTAACAACCGAGATATCTGCAATCGATGACATGCCTTTATTTTACTGTGCAACACCGGCATGGAAAAGCTGGAATTTCACTTTTTGCCGATTCGAATTGAGTTTCGAGTGATCTGTGGTTAATCAAGTTCAATGAAGTTCATTGCACGCTGGATCTTCCGATTGCTGATACTCGGCGTCGTGCTGCTAGTCGCTCTGTTCCTACTCAAGGACTCTCTCCTGAAAGCACTCGTCGAGAATCGAGTTCGGCAGGCGACGGGCATGGAGGTTAAAATTGGACGACTCGAAGTGGCGATTGATCGTCCGGTGGTTCAGATCGAAAATTTTGTGCTCTACAACACTGCCGAATTAGGCGGATCTCCGCTATTAGATATCCCCGAACTTCACATCGAATATGATTGGGATGCCTTACGAAATCAGGAGCTGCATATTAAGCTTTTGAGATTACACCTGCGGGAAATGAACCTGATCGAGGATAACAAGGGTCAAACTAACCTGTCGGTGTTAATCAACCAATTGGGCAGCGTTTCTCAAGCTCAGGGTGCCACTAACAAAGTTGATTCGAGTAAAAAATTTAGGGGGATCGACACGCTCAATTATAGTTTAGGCACGTTGCGTTTTGTCAGCCTGAAAGATCCACGACGAAATCAAGAACTGAAGCTCAACATCAAAAATGAAACGGTGCAAAACATCCGAACTGAACAAGACATCATGTTTTTGTTACTGAAAGTGATGCTTCGACACGGACTAACAATTTTGCTGTCTCCTCCACGCGCTCTAGAAGTTCGAGGGACTAATTCCAACCTGTTTCAAGAAAAAGCGACCCAGCGTTGAGGCTGGGTCGCTGTATTAGAAACTGATGAATATTCGCGTTTAAACGGTGATTGTGGTACCCGGAATCGCGATTTTGTAAGCTCCGTTGGCGTCGGGGAGTGATTTGGGTTTGGCATCCCAATTAAAGCTATCTGGCATGATGTCAATTTTTGAATTGATTGCTTGATCCCATTCAATGGATTGGCCTGAGTAAGTTGCCATGCGTCCTAGGATGGCGGTCATCGTGCTTTTTGCGCCGTTTTCAGCCTCGTTGTAAGGGAGATCGTTGCGGATTGCGTTGAAAAAGTCGTCGTGTTCCTTCTGGTAAGGATCCTTCATTTCACCTTTGAAACGCCAAGTGGAAGCACCTTTGATCTCGTTGCGACTGACATCGGCTTTTCCTTTTGTGCCGATGACATGTTCCGAAACGCTGCTCAATGCACCTCTAATGTGGCGGCATTGGCTGAAGCAAAGGGACTTGTCTGCATATTCATAGACCACCGCGTGATGGTCGAAGATTTCGCCATACTCGATCGCGGTGCGGACTTGTCGGCCGCCCATACCGTGAGCGCGCACAGGGTAGCCATTCTTGACCCAGTTGATGACATCCAAGTTATGGATGTGTTGCTCATTGATATGATCTCCGCAGAGCCAATTGAAATAATACCAATTGCGCATCTGGTATTCCATTTCTGTTTGGCCAGGTTGCCGTGGTTTCACCCAGACGCCACCATCGTTCCAATAGCAGTGCATGGCGACGATATCTCCGATCTCACCATCATGCAGCCGTTTGAGAGTTTCGATGTAGCCCGAGTGATGATGACGTTGGAGGCCGACGCCGACTTTTAGATTTTTCTGTTTGGCGACCTGAGCAGCAGCAAGAACGCGACGTACGCCGGCGGCATCGGTGGCAACGGGTTTTTCCATGAACACATGTTTGCCTTTGTTCACGGCCTCCTCGAATTGGTATGATCTAAATCCAGGAGGAGTCGCGAGGATGACCACATCTGCTTCGGCGATCGCCTTCTTATAGGCATCAAACCCGAAGAAACGACGTTCTTTGGGAACGTTCACTCGATCAGGTGCTTGTTTTTTTAGATTCTCCAAGCTGCTCTCAAGGCGATCCTTGAAAGCGTCAGCCATGGCCACCAACTCAATGGCACCCTGATTGTAGGTTTCCAATGCTTGCGAAGCCGCGCCGGAACCACGCCCGCCGCATCCGACCAAGGCGATCTTGATTTTATCGGTTCCAGCCGCATACGCACTCCGGTCGATTGACAGGGCACCCACTAGTGCTCCGCCGGCAGCGACGGAACTTGTTTGGAGAAAATCTCGGCGGGAAAAGCCGCCTGAGTTAGGTTTGATTATCCGTTCACTCATGGTTTCAACAGGTTAAATACAGTGATTCGACTCCTTCGATCGGCTGGCTTTGCTTGTCCAGATTTTCCTTCGTTGGATTCAAAAAGATTAGTCTCGTTCCACACCGCTTGTCCAATACTTAGCAATTTCTTCAGGAGCTGGAACCTTTAACGGACGCACAACACGGAAACCAAGAAACTGCGCGTCAGTCAGATACCAAATACTTTTTGGCAACTGAGGGTCTTGGACTTTCCAGAGTTTGTTCGAACCACGTCGAGTGGCACTGCGTAAGCTTTCGGCTTGATCATCCCACGATCCGCCCCGAGCACTATGTGGATAGGATTTGGTGGCTTTATTCCAAGGGTCAACCGCACCGGCACTAAAAAGTCGTTGATACGATTCCGCGTCATACTGATCGAGTGTCCATTCTGTGACGTTGCCGTGCATATCGTAAAGCCCCCAAGGGTTAGGTTTCTTCAACCCCACTTTCTGATATTTACCTTCGCTATTATCTGAAAACCACGCGTGATCACCCAAAGCAGAGGTGTCGTTACCGAAGGAGTACGCGGTAGTAGTTCCCGCCCGACACGCGTATTCCCACTCAGCTTCGGTTGGTAACCGATAGAAGTGACCCGTTTTGGCACTGAGCCATTTGCAGTATTGATTTGCGGCATGCTGGGTCATGCTGATGGCGGGATAACCAGCTTTTCCCATTCCGAAACTCATCTCTACATAAGGAGAGGTGGGACGCGCAGTGGCGTCGGCAAGGTAATGGTCGCCATTGGGAGAATTCAAAGCAGCACGTCGTTTCTTTTCCTCGTCTGGAAACTGAAACAGTTCGTATTCGTTCCATGTGACTTCGCATTTACCCATCCAAAAGGGAGAAATCTTTATTTTAGCTTGAGGGCCTTCATCGGCTTGTCGGCCTTTTTCATCCGCTGCGCTACCCAAAATAAACTCTCCTGCTGGGATCGGGACTAAATCAAAAGCTGCCTCGGTACCCGCGATTTTCTCGTGGTAGGCTTTCATTTCACTCGCCTCCTTCTCCCGAGTTCCGGCAACGATTTTTTGGTGAATTTCTTTAACCGTCCCAGCCTCGTCGATCGAAGCAGTGACAATTTTTTTAGGCGTTAAGCTAATGCCATCAGGCCAAACAGCGCCGCTATCGATCCAGTTCTTTAGGATTTCGGTCTGTGTTTTTGGCAGCGGACCGCCTTTTTTCTGTGGAGGCATCAAGTCATCATCGTCGGCAGCTAAAATGGTGAGCGTGTAAAGTTTACTCTCCGCACTCTTGCCAACTACGATGGCTTTTCCACTGTCGCCTCCTTTAAACGCAGACTCTTTGTTATCGAGGCGAAGTTTCCCTTTAGCATTCCCATCTTGGTGACAGGCGACGCAATTAAACTCGAGGATCGGTTTGACATCCTCCATAAAACGAACCTGCGCGTTTGCATACCCTGAAAAGGATGCAGCAAGAGCAAAACTCAAATAAACGTGTTTCATCAATGTTAGTTTGACGCCAAAATGTGCTGTTCCTATTCGTCAAAGTCAACGATTGGAATTCTCGTGTCTTCTGCGATTTTTCATTCAGTTTTTCGCTTTGCTTGAGAGTTCGATTGTCGGCATCATTTATTAATGCTCGCTCGATTGATTCCTAGCCTGGTTTTGACCTTTGTTTTTGGCCTTGCGGGCTGTAATCAAAGTTCACCTCCCACAGCCCCTGCCTCACGGACGAACGGTCACACTCAAGCCGACCTGCCCACTAAAGCACAGCCTCGCCTGCAAACACTCAAGCTTTGGCTCGGTGTTCAGGAGATCAACGCGGAGATTGCAATGACCCGTCATCAGATTGCCACCGGGATGATGTTTCGAAGTCAGATTCTGGAGACTGAAGGAATGCTCTTTGTTTTTGGCTCACCGATGCGTGCTTCGTTCTGGATGCATAATGTTTCGATTCCATTGACTTGTGCCTATATCGATCCAGATGGTGTTATTTTGGAGATCCGTGAAATGAAGGCAATGGATGATACTCCCATCGCAGCGCTGACTGAAAACGTCCAATATGTTTTGGAAATGAAACAAGGCTGGTTCGAGCGCAATAAGGTGACGGTTGGCACAACGGTGCGCACGGAACGTGGCACGTTTCGCAGCACTTTTCAAAGCCGATAAGGAGTATTATCACCTGCTTCTCTCATGATTAAAGAAACGCATTGTTTTCCTAATTTCCACTCGTTAGGGGGAGTTGAGGCGATGCTTAATTTGCATTATGAATTGGATGCAGCGTTCGGTTTCGACAGTCGATTTGTCGTCTACTATGAGAAGACGACCACCCTGCCCGACCGTGTCCATCCACTCGGGTTTGACCCTGAAATGAAATATGCCGAGGCCCAACGTCGGGTCAAAGCTGTCGTCAAACAGCATCCATCGGAAATCACGGTCTACCACGGGTTATGGGGAGTTCCTTGGTTGGCACCCCTGGATATGGCGCAACGTCGGGTCTTAGTCATTCACGGAAAACATCCCGGCTTGGAGCGGCTTTTGATCAGGAGCGGTCATTTGTTCGATGGGATCGCGGGCACTAGTGATGAGGTTCTTGAGATTAGCCGTCGCGCACTTCCAAACTTTCCCGAGGATCGTCGCCTGTACCTGCCCTATGCCGTCCGATTGCCACAACTCGCAACCCGCGAGGTGGCGCAGCCTAAGAAACCTGTGGTCATCGGATTTTGTAGCCGTCTTATTGTGGAACAAAAACGTGTGGATCGATTACCTCAGTTCATTAAGGAGCTTGATAAAACAGGGATCCAATATCGCTTTGAATTTCTCGGTGATGGTCCAGAGCGAGGTTGGTTGGAGGAACAGTTTCCGGATCGAGATCGGTTTGTGTTCCATGGACGTCATTCCGGACTCGATTATTGGAGGCGATTAGCTTCGTGGGACTGTATTTACTTTTGCAGTGATTACGAGGGCACTCCCATTTCGATGTTAGAAGCTCTTGCCGTGGGGGTCGTGCCGCTATTCCCCGGCATCGGTTGCGGCGGTGATCGATATGTGGCTTCAGTGCGTCCTGAAAACCTTTACGAACCGGGGAACATGGCACAAGCTGCTGCTGCGTTTGAATCTCTGGCGAAGGGCCTTCCTCACGAGTGGCAAGAGTGGCGAGCTAAGGCGATCAGATCGGTGGTTGATCACGTTGGTGATGCCTATTTTAGTCGCTTCCGTGATTTTCTAAATGGAATTCTGGCCCGAGAACCAATCTCTACAAAGAATTTTGAATGGCGGGGATTTCCTCTCAATCAACTTACTTTTAACGGAGCCAATTGCGTGGATCGCTGGCGAGGAAAGATCAGAAAATGGATGCGAAGATCCGACTGAGTTCGACTACTTGAGCACCTTAACCACCCCACTTGCTGGGTTGTAATTGTATCGCATTCCCGTGGGCAGCGCAGGAATAGACGGGAGATAATGAGTCGAAACTAATTCCGCTAAACTCGTCGGATAACGATCTTCATTGGCGTAAAATGTTTGGATCGCTTGTGTAAGGCTCGCCACATCGAGCACTTTCACGGCAGTCTTTTTGGCTTTACTGACTGCACCCAAATAATCGACAGGAGCCGTGAGGGGATTTCCTGACGAATTGTTCTCGAGATCAACCTTCTTGGCGGTTGTGTCCTTTTCGCCACAACCTATCAGTGCAACAAAAAGTCCAAGAGCGAGGTAAGTGGAGATGTTTTTCATGGAATCACGATACCTAGTTAAGGGGTGCCTTGCAACATTGTGATCGCCAGTGATCTGGCTTGTTGGATCAAGCGGTAATCACGTTGGAGATCGGCAAATCGGAATGTAGGCGCGCCGCTTTGTTGTTGGCCCAGAAACTGTCCCGGGCCGCGCATCATTAAGTCCGCCTCGGCAATTTTAAAACCATCGGTCGTATTGACCAAGGTTCGAAGCCGTTCTAGAGATTCAGGTTGATCCGTTTCAGTGATCAGAATGCAGTAGGATTTGTGCTCTCCACGACCGATCCTTCCTCGTAATTGGTGAAGCTGAGCGAGTCCAAATTGTTCTGCATTCTCAATCAACATTACCGTGGCGTTAGGAACGTCTAGTCCGACTTCGACCAACGGAGTCGAGAGCAGAAGATGAATTCTCCCTTCATGAAAACCTTGCATCACAAGGTCTTTTTCTTCCGACTTGAGGCGACCGTGAAGTAATCCAACGACGAACGGTTTTACTCTTTTTTGGTGATTTTTCCATTCTTTAGTGACTGCTTTAAGTGTTCCGTCGGAGGAGTCGTCTACTCGTGGACAGACGACAAATACTTGGCGACCTTCGTGGAGTTTTCCTAGAATAAATTCCCAGACTTTTTCTAATTTCTCTGAGGTGCGCAGGAATGTTTTAATGGGTTTGCGACCAGGTGGGATCTCATCCAAAATTGAAATATCCAAATCTCCATAAAGGGTTAGCCCGAGAGTTCTGGGTATGGGAGTGGCGGTCATGATCAAGAGGTGGGGATAGATTCCTTTCCTGACGAGCTGTTCGCGTTGCGTCACCCCAAATTTATGTTGCTCATCAATGACCACGAGGCCGACATCAGGAAGCACAAAAGCATCGGTCACTAGGGCATGTGTTCCCACGACGAGGCAAGCTCCAGTTTGAGGTGCTTCGAGTTCGTCGAGGGTTTTATGACTTCGGGTGTGGAGGTGAACTGAAATCCCTAGTTTTGAAAACCACTGCTGAAACGTTCGATGATGTTGTGCCGCGAGAATTTCTGTCGGTGCCATCAATAGCACGCTCCGATTACTTTCCAACACCATCAATGCTGCGACAGCCGCCACGACTGTTTTTCCTGATCCGACGTCTCCTTGCAAAAGTCGCCTCATGGGAACATGTGCGCGTAAGTCGGAGCGGAGTTCGCGTAGGACACGAGATTGTGCAGGCGTCAGGTTGTAAGGAAGTCCACCAAGAAAAGGTTTAACGAGGTGGTTATCGCCGAGGCATGGAATGGGCTTCGCTCGTTGCACTAGGTTCCTTCGGCGCGTTTGTAAGGTGATTTGGAGTTCGAATATTTCATCGAACGCCAGGCGTTGGCGACCAGCTTCGGCCTCCTCGAGAGTGTTTGGAAAATGGAGTCCCCTGATGGCGGCGTGACGCAGCGGCAAACCCAGGTTGGGCAGATTCGGGTAGGAGGGCTTGATTTGCTCCGACACCCCTTCCAACGCATTCCAGATCAATCCGCGCAAGACTCGCTGACTCAATCCTTCGGTGAGAGGATAAACCGGCACAATCCGGCATTGGTGGATGCTCTTTTCCTCGCCATCCTGAATAGTCTCTACCTCCGGATGATCCATAGTCAGCGGATTTTGTGCGCAGGGACGCCCGTGAATTAAGAGCTTCTGCCCAACATGGAACTGGTTCTTGATAAACGGA
>WBXJ01000098.1 GCA_008933045.1 Verrucomicrobiota bacterium | reverse complement strand
TTTTTCTCCAGCTCCTACCCACAAGGTGGTGCTAAACAACACGAAGCCGCAGACCTGAGGAACAAGCCCAGACGCCAACGTTTTTAGCGATTTGTTTACCATTTCAACGTTCCATTTCTAATCCCAAACGGAAGGATCGTCAAACGAAAGATATTCATACTTTGAGATAATTTTGGGATGGAGGTATCGCCCGCTTCGGCACAAAGTTTCTTATCCAACCTTTCCTCCGGTCAGAAATAGAAAAACTACTCAATACAACCCTCCTCTGGTTTCAAGGAGGTGTCGAGGCGAGTTCCACGGAGATAGACTTTTTTTGAGAAATGAATTGGTCCGGCTCGAATGAAGCGATGAGCGGTTATTTTTACCTAGCAGGAAATTCGCTAGGTGGAGCGAACCATGGTTTCAGTGAGAGCAATATGAATTGGATCCGCGGTCAACTTTTTTCAAAATCCCCCAAGTTGACCCACGGCGCGAGTAAGATGTTTTTCCACGGCGAATGGTGAAACCAACATCATTGATTCCTTACGGCGTAGCCTGACTGAGACGATAGATATTTTCCAATGTACGAATAAACAAAGCACCATCAGCGGCTGCACACGAAGCAAGGGAGCGTTCCTCCAAGTTATTGGTGGCTAATACTTCAAACGATTTAGCTGCTTTAATGACCGTGCCTACGCCTTCCTCGCTTTGCAGGTAAATCCGATCACCGGCCAAGAGGGGCGAAGCCGAATAATTCCCTCCCACCCGCTCCTGCCAATGGGGTTGTCCGCTCAACGCATCGACGCAACTGGCAATACCTCCATCTGAAACCATGTAAAGCTCCTTGCCCGACAGCAACAGCGACGGCGTGTTGGGTGCCCCTTTCGTAAGAGTCCAAGCCACATGCGTTTGGGTCACGTCACCTTGGCCATCAGGTCGGATGGCGATCACCGTCGGACGGTCGAACCCTGTGGCAATAAAAAGTAGCCCATGCCCAAAAACAGGACGCGGCACCACCGAATATCCTTCACCATAGGTCGCTCGCCAAATCTCTCGACCGTCCTTTGGATCGAGCGCAGAAACCACTCCGCTACCCGGCGTAATGATCTGTTTCTTCCCTTTGACCTCGATCACCAAAGGGGTAACGAATGAGAATTTTCTCTTGGCAGAACTCTCTCGAGGAACCTTCCAAGCGACAGTGCCAGTTTTTGCATCCAAAGCGACGATAAATGGATCGCTCGCTCCATCCACACTGAAGACGATCTTCCCCTCGCACCACGCTGGAGAAGCTCCGCTGCCGTGGACCGGCGAATATTTCAGAGTGTTATTACGCCAGAGAACCTTCCCCTTTAAGTCAACACAGGCAGTTCCATGATGCCCATAGTGGACATAAATCCGCCCTCCGTGGATTAGCGGCGTCGGGCTTGCATAGCTGTTTTTGTTATGTATCGAGCCGGATTTAGTTTCTGAGGGAGAAAAAACTTCCGTATTCCACAAAATCTTTCCCGTTCGAGCATCGAGACAGAGAGTCCTCAACGAAGGGTTCTCCTTCCCTTCGGCCACGGCAGTGGTGAGAAACACCTTTCCCTCAACGACTACCGGCGACGACCAACCCAACCCCGGCACCGCCTGTTTCCACGCCACATTGTTGGTTTTTGACCAGTGCAACGGTAGGCGGGTTTCAGAAGCATGGCCCTGCCCCGTCGGACCACGAAACTCAGGCCAATCAGCCGAAAAGGTCTGCACCAAGCTCAACGCAACCGCCAAAAGTAGAGTACAATGATTTTCCATCGCAAAAATAAGTGAGTTTAAACTGCCCATCCTCGCAGCAAACCACAACCCAAAATTCCCCGATTTTTTGAACGATCCAGAATCTACATTGAATTTCTGGACAGTTTGTCTTATCTAAAGCGCCACATGCATATGACTAAATCCATTTTTCTCACCTTGATTATCTCTGCCAATCTCGCCTTCGCTGCGGATGTCCCTTCTGACAAGGAGCCCGCTGTGATCAACCCCGGCCCGCCTCCCTCGGATGCGATTGTATTGTTCAACGGTAAAGACCTATCCCAATGGCGGAATGATAAAAACGAGGCAGCACAGTGGAAAGTTTTAGGGGATGGCGCGATGGAAGTGAATGCGACTGGCAGCATTGTCACTCGCGAGGAATTCGGTGATTGCCAACTTCATGTCGAATGGGCCACTCCCGCTGAAGTCAAAGGCGACAGCCAAGGCCGGGGCAACAGTGGAGTTTACCTCCAAGGCCGCTACGAAATCCAGGTTCTCGACTCCTACAACAACAAGACCTACTTCAACGGCCAAGCGGGTTCCTTCTATAACCACGCAGCCCCCTTGGTGAACGCCTCTCGCAAGCCGGGTGAATGGCAAACCTACGACATCATCTTCCACGCACCCAAGCAATCTGCCGACGGAAAATCCGTCCTCCCAGGATCCTTCACGGTTCTCCATAACGGAATCCTGGTTCAGGACCATATTTCGGTGAAGGGCGAGGCGACCACCGCCGCCAAATTCTCCGGCCTTGCACCCAAAGGTCCTCTGGTGCTCCAAGACCACGGCAATCCAGTTCGCTACCGCAACATCTGGGTTCGGAAGCTCTAAAAAACAGCTCCTCACCAAAATACCATTCCCGTTGAATCGTTCCCGCGAACTCCAACTTCAACTGATTTTCATTTGACCAACTCTCGGTAGTAGGTAAGGTTCCTGACTTACAAATCGAAAAAACGACTATGTTTCAAGATATCCGGCGCCATCAGAAATGGCTTTGGGTTGTGATCAGCAGCGCAGTGATCATCAGCTTTGTGGTTTATTTTAACCCGAACCAAAAATACCGCAGCCGCGACGCAGGCGGCTCGACTGCCGTCGGCACGATTTATGGGGCTCCGTTGGAGCGCACCGAGTATGTTGCGGCATACCAAGAGGCGGAGCTGCGCTATTTGTTTAGCTACGGCGAATGGCCTGGTCGCGACCAGGTCTCACGCCAGATGCGCCCCGTGGAACGTGAAACCCGGAATCGCTTGGTGTTGGTTCGCAAGTTGACCGATTACAACATTCAAGTGCCGGATTCATCAGCAGCCGCTTGGATCGCGGAGGCTTTTGCCGGCAAGGATAACAAAGTTTTTCGGAAAGAGGATTTGAATCTGTTCGTGCAGAACAATCTGACTCCCCGTGGATTACAAGTTGAGGACTTTTATCGGTTCGCCCGCCATGAAGTCGGCATTCAACATCTCATCAATGTAGCTGGCTTGGCTGGTCGTTTGGTCACACCCCAAGAAGCCGAGGTCTCCTATCGTGCTGAGAATGAACAACTCGAAACTCAAGTTGTCCTATTTTCGGTGTCCAATTACCTCGCCAAAGTAAAGATTGATGCGACGGCACTCGCTGGTTTCTACACCAATCAAGCCGCAAATTACCGCGTGCCAGAGCGTGCTCAGGTTTCGTATGTGACCTTCGGAGCGAGCAATTATTTTGCTCAAGCCGATCAAAGAATCGCCCAAGAAACGAACGTCAATCAACGGATTGATCAGATTTATCTCCAACGAGGGACCAACTATTACACTGGCACGAACGGTCTACCTTTGGCTGCAGAAGCCGCTAAGGCGAAGATCAAGATGGAAGTTCGTACGAGTTTCGCCTTAATCGAAGCACGCCGCGTGGCCACCGATTTCGCAACAAAACTTCTCGATATGCCCGAGAAGAAAGCCGTCGCCAACCTTCAAAAACTCGCGACCGAGAACGGTTTGCTTCTTTTGAACTCCGAGGCGTTCCCTCAAGAAAGCGGGCCACGGAGCCTGAAAGTACCAGCGAGGTTTGGGACGACAGTGTTCCAATTGACGACAGACGAGCCCTTTATTGAGGAGCCGGTCGTGGGTGAGGACGCCGTTTATGTTGTGGGGTTGAAAGCACGGTTTTTGAGCGAACTACCCGCGTTGGAGGGGATCAAAGCTCGTGTAACTGAGGATTTTCGCCGGTCGCTAGCGCAAAGCTCGGCTCGCAGTGCAGGCATGGCCTTCGCGGCTGCCGCGACAAACGGTCTCGCACAAGGCAAGACATTCCAAGCACTTTGCACGCAACTCGGCGCAACCGCATTCAAATTGAGCCCCTTCAGCCAGACAACTCAGTCTGTGCCTGAGTTGGATTTTCGGCAGGATTTGTCCTCGATCAAAAATGTCGCTTTTTCACTCAATACGAACGAAGCCAGTGGCTTTAACGCATCACGCGATGGTGGTTTCGTAGTGCATCTAGTGAAACAGGTGCCCGCATCCGAAAGTCTCCTCAAAGCGGAGTTGCCGGCTTACCTGACGAACCTGCGCAAGAGTCGCCAGCAGGAAGCATTTTATGATTGGTTGCAAAAAGAGACGGCCCTAGCCAAGGTGCAACTGGCAGGTGATAGCAAAGAACAGTAAGTCGGAGGTCAATCTGATTTTCACAAAAGGCCCCGTGGAGGGGCCTTTTTTGTTAGTTTTGTTGGGACCAAACTAAGGATCCAAAATTATGGCGGTAAATATCATCAAGCTCTCATCCCCGGAGACCCAAGAGTTTTGGAAGATTCCTGTGCTCTTCGAAGACGACGTTCTCCTCGCGGTCGATAAACCAGCCTTGGTGCTGACCTCACCCGACCGTGATCGGACTGAACGTCCTAACTTGATGGCCATGCTCCATCGAGACATCAAACGCGCAGCCCCTTGGTCGATCACTCGAGGGGTGACCTACTTGGCAACTACGCATCGACTCGATTTTGAAACGAGTGGCGTACTCCTACTCGCGAAAACAAAATCGGCCTTGGTGAATATTGCCAACCAATTTGGAGTTGAGCATCAGCACAAAACCTTTTGGGCTTTGGTGGAGGGCACGCCGTCGCAGGATGAATTTACGATGGATCAAAAGCTATCTCCGCACCCATTGCGAGTCGGTCAGATGCAGCTCGATGTGAAGCACGGCAAGCGGGCCACAACTCATGTCCGAGTGCTTGAGCGATTCCAACGCCACACATGGATTGAATGCCGTCCTACCACAGATCGAACCCATCAAATCCGCTTCCATTTGCAGCACGCCGCAGTGCCATTGGCGGGTGATTCACTTTACGGTGGCCATCAGCTATTGCTTTCAAAACTTAAACGAGATTTCCGTTTAAAACATGGCCAAGTGGAGCATCCCCTGATCAGCCGTGTAGCTCTTCATTTGTCCGAGTTAACCGTGGCTCATCCCGTCTCAGGACAAACCATGACGATAAGTGCTCCAATTCCACATGATCTCGCAGTAGCACTCAAATTCCTCCGTAAATACGCGCCTCTTTCGCAGCCGTCTAGTTTGGTTATTCCATCATTTCCTGAAATAACCATCCCTTCTGCAGACGATGAGCAGAGCTAGTTTTGACGGATGCCGGGCTTCATCAATGCCCCCTATGCTCTTGGATGTATTCCTGTTTGAGCCCGAGCTGCTCCGGTGCATGAAGCACTAGCATTTTCATGCGGATGTCCTTAGGCACATCCTTCGATGTCAGTTTGGACACAGTATACATCAGAAAAATCGATAAAGGCACCGTCCAGATCGCGGGTTGCTCGCACAGAATCCTCAAAAGCGGGTGAGCCGACCAAAACGCGGTGAGATCGATCCATTTCAAATCGCTAAAGCTGGTGAGGCTAATCCCGAGCAACGCCAGAAGACCCCCGCTTAACATTCCAGTCGCCGCGCCTTTCATCGTCATCCCTCGCCACCAGGCACTCATGAACAACAGAGGAAAATAGCTGGCAGCAGCAATCGCGAACGCTTGCCCAACCATGAAGTTGATTTGCAATTGTTCCACCTGCATCCCCAACCCGACCGATACAATCCCCACGATGATCGAACAGTATTTGAAAGCTTTCATCCGCTGTTCTGGAGTCGATTTGGGTCGCAGCATCCGCCCATACACATCATGAGCCAACGCCCCAGTCATCGAGACGAGAAGCCCACTAAAGGTGCTCATAAACGCTGCGAACGCTCCGGCGCAGGTGATTCCGCTCAAAACCGAACCTAGAATCGCGTAGCGAGCGTTGAGTAGATGCGGCAATTCCAACACGATTTTATCCGTACCTTTTGATCCTGTGGATGCGTAAAGCTCGGGCAACAAATTTCGACCGAGCACACCAAACACTGGCGGAAACACATAAAAGACCCCGATAAGAATCATCACCCACATCGTCGTGCGTTTGGCGGCAACCCCATCCGGATTAGTATAAAAACGCACGAGAATATGCGGCAACCCTGCGGTTCCACAAACCAGAGCGATGATCAACGAATACGTATAAAGCAAGGAGTAGGGTCGGGCTTGCTCCGGTGAAAGCTGGGCTGCTTTTGCCGCTTTTGTGGTGAGTGGACCGAAGGGTTGGAGCCAAGTCTCATCCTTCGGTGCTTTCTCGGGGAGAGCTTTTCGGATGGTGGAATGGGCATCAGGAAACGCACCCGCTTCCGCCGCGATGCCGACTGGTGAGAAACCTGTGCGTCCGTCATTCGCCTCTAGTTGCTTCCCGTAACCGCCATACACACTGAGCAAAACGAAGACAGGAACTGAGATTGCGAACATTTTTGCCCAATACTGCACCGCTTGTACCAAGGTAATGCCCTTCATACCTCCAAGAGCCACGTTGAGGGTGATCACCGCCCCAACCAACACAACGCCGGCCCAATACGGAAGCCCCTTCTGCGCCACTCCTAATGCATCATGGGTAAGAAATAAATCCGGCAACACTCCACGCAAATCCACACCTTGAAAAATGTAAGACAAAGTCGTTCCTGCACCCTTCATCTGCGGCATCGTATAAAAGAACCCAATACAGAGCACAAATACGACCGCGATTTTACGGAACATCGGAGAATCAAATCGGCCTTCGGCGAAATCTGGAATTGTGTAAGCTCCAAAACGGCGTAAGGGCCCCGCGATAAAGAGAAGAAGGAATAAGTAGCCACAAGCATAACAGACCGGATACCAGAGTGCGTCATACCCAGAACTCATCACCATACCGGCCACACCCATGAAGGATGCTGCCGAAAGGTATTCACCCGAAATCGCCGACGCGTTCCATCCCACTGACACCGACCTGCCGGCCACAAAAAAATCTTCTGCCCCACGCGATTTTTTGGCCGACCAGAACCCCATTATCACCGTCGCAACGACCGTGATAAGCGAAAACAATAAAATGTGAGGATCGACATTCATGGTTATTTCTCTGGAACTACCGAAGGTTCAGTGGTTGTTTTTTCGCTTGGAACCGATTCCAAAACCGCTCGAGCCTCGGCGTTTTCCAGCGCAATCGACTTTTTGATAAACACGTAAGCAATGATCCAGACATAGGGAAAAAATAACACCCCAAGAATGAGCCAACTGATCGTAAAACCGCCCACCCTACGAGCCATGACTTCGGGGAAAAAATAATTGCACAAAGGCAACCCAAACAGCGCGATGACAAAGGCACCCGCGCAGAGTATCGAAAGCCGCAATTGTTCCCGCATCAAACGCGCAAGGAAGGCTTCGCTATGTATCGAGGTTGGAATTCTCTCATGACTTGGCATGTCCACACTTTAACCAGACAGCGCGGCTGACTGGTAGCAGAATTCAAGAAAAATAAGTCGAAATTTAATTGGACATTCGTGGACGAACGTCGTATCAAGGTTGAGTCAAATACAAAATTCCACGAATGAAAGCTTATTCGTGACCGGCTCAGTTTTAGATCAAACTTAACTCGGCAAACGACGACTATGAACCCTGCATCTCTAACCAAATGCCATCCTTGGCTCATGGCAAAATCATTGCTCACCGCAGCACTAATTTTGCCTTCGATCAACATCGCGACTGCTGAAGATTATTCTTCAACGGTACTCAAAGACGGTCCGCTCGGTTACTACAGACTCAACGATAGCACGGAGCGCTCCAACGTGAATCTGAATTCAGGGAGTGCTGGTTCTGCAGGCAACGCGACTAACTTGAACAGTTCCGCTTTTGCTGGAGCGATTGCCGGCGACAAAAACCGAGGCCAGTTTTATGATTCGAGCGCACGGGCAATTACCCCTTGGAACGCCGCTCTGAACCCCCACGAGTCCAAACCATTTACGATGGAGGGATGGTTTTATCCCGCCAGCGACCAGATTAACGCGGGGCAAGCCGTTGTGGCCAATCGTTATGCCTACTCCGGTGTCAATCGGCAGGGCTGGGTTATTTTTCAGCGAGCGCAAGACGACACCTACGCGGGCAAAGGCGGTTATGAAGGAGTAGGTTGGAATTTTCGCATGTATCGAGGCAGTGGAGGCAGCGCCGGCTTAGATGTCACCTCCCAAGTTCCTTTTGCGATTGGAAAATGGACACACGTCGTGGTGGTCTATGATCCAGCCGCTGCCGACGGCGCAACCGTCACCATGTTTATCGACGGCGTGGAGGCCGCTTCCAATACCTGGGTCGGAGACGGTCCTGGATATGTGGCGAATACGGACGACCACCCTACGGACGAAGCAGTGCGTGGCGCGGCCGGTTTGGCTTTTGGCTCGTACAACAATACGGCACCCGGCTCTAATCCGTATTTTGGTGGAGTAGATGAATTCGCGTTTTATGACACCCGCCTGACTTCGGCGCAGATCCTCGCACATTACCAAAACGGAACGAATGCATCCCGCACAGTTTCCTATTCGTCGTTGGTTCAAGCATCGAACCCCTCGGTTTATCACCGCTTGGATGAGCTACCCGCAACCGTCGGTAATGTTCAAAATTTAGGCGATTTGCGCAATGCTGGAACAGCCATCAATACAGTCCAAGTGCAGCAACAAATCCCAGGTGTAGTTGCCGGAGGAGTTGATGATGGGGCTTTTGGATACCATTTCCGCAACGCAGGCAAGTCGGTCACAGACATTCCTTGGGCGGCTCAAAACAACCCGACCGAAGGTCTTCCATTCACGGTGGAGGTGTGGGTTAAACCTACAAGCGACCGTCAGAATCCTGGAGCCAGTTTGATCAACAACCGCTATGTCGCTTCGGGTAACCGCACCGGTTGGGTCATTTTCCAGCGGGCGCCGAACGATACTTATTCAGGGGTCTCCGGTTATAGCGGAGTCGGCTGGACTTTTAGAATGTTCACCGGTGCCGGCGGCAGCGGACAGGACGTCATCACCTCGCTTCCTTATACAGTCGGCGAATGGCAACACCTTGTTTTCACATGGGTACCTGAGGCTGACACCGGGAACGGTAACTGGACGGGGACGTTAAGCGCGTTTGTCAACGGCGAACTAGCAGGAACGAACCCCAGCGCACTTTACAAGGCGAACCAAGAACCCAACGAAGATGCTTCCGCTCCCACTGATCTTGCGATCGGTGCCTACAACAAGGCTTCTGGACTCGGAAATAATCCATTCGAAGGTCAAGTTAGTGAATTTGCATTGTATAACAATTACGCGCTAACTCCCGAGCAGGTTACAGGCCATTTTCAAGCTGCGACCAATACTCAACCGACGGTGAACTATTCGACGTTGGTTTTAACATCCGCCTACGATGGTGCTGGCACTCAACGGAGTATGCCTGCCACTTACCTTCGGTTTAACGATGCGGCGGCCAATCCAGTAGTCAATGCTGGAACCCTCGGTAGTGCGGCGAATGGGGCTTTGGTAGCTACCGTGAACAACTCGGCGGGTCCTGCCTCCCCAGATTATTCTGGTTTCTCAGCTCCCAATTCCGCTATCGCCACGGATCCAGGATTCATGAGCCTCAATAATCCACCTGGATTAAACTTCCTAGGGCAGATCACTCTCGAAGCTTGGATTAAACCGGGCGCAACCTTGGGAGCCAAAGCTCGCATCGTTTCTCATGGACCCCAAACACTCAGCTCCTACACTGCTGACAACGTCAGCGAGAACGGGTCAATCCTGCGTAGCTCTGAAGTCTTTTTGGGCATCAAGGATGGAACCGACTACGTGATCGGGTCCGACGACGGCGGAACCGAGCTTTCGGGGATGGCGAGTTTCCCCATACCTGCCGGTGACTTGGCTGGAACAGGCTGGCTTCACCTCGTCGGCACGTACGACGGTGCCAATTGGAATCTTTACCGCAATGGTATTAAGGTCGCTACAGCCCAAAGTACCTTCGGCGCAGTGCACGTGGACGGTGCAGGTTGGGCTATCGGATCCAGTGGCATCGGTTGGGAGGATAATTTCACCGGCTCGATCGACGAAGT
>WBXJ01000097.1 GCA_008933045.1 Verrucomicrobiota bacterium | reverse complement strand
TCATCGCGGAAACTTACCTTGACGATCTACCATGCCTGCACTGCTTACAGGTAAACTAACAGTGGCATTCTTTATCTGAGCAACCGCCGATTGACAAGTTTTTTTTATCACCCGTTTTAGGGACGGGGCTGCAGGAGGGTGGTCATTAGGTCTCGAGGAGCAGGTTATTTTTTTGTCGAAGTTTTGATTCGATAGAGTTTTGAGGCGGTGCGAATGATCAGGCTATCCCGTGCGATGGCGGGTGTGGCCATGCACATTTCGTCCAGACTGTTTCGACCGATGAGTTTGTATTCTGGGCCTGTCTGAAAAACAAAGGTGTCTCCATCCTCGCTAAGACAAAACACTTTGTCGTCGTAAGCCCATGGCGAGGCGGTGAAGCCGGAGTTGCCATCCGGATTGATTCGTTGTTTAGAATATATTTCCAGACCGGTTTTGGCGTCGCGTGAACTCAGAAAGCCAAAATCGAAGAGGACATAAAACTGCCCCCCGTAGAGAATCGGAGAAGGATTGTAGGGGGCGGCGGTCTTGTCGCTCCACGCGATGAAGGCGTTGCTAGTTTCGGATTCCTTTAGACTGATGTCGCCCGAGGCTCCAGGGCGGATGGCGAAGACGGGCCGGTTTTTGTCACCGACATAACCCGAGCACACATACAGCAAACCGTCTTGCGCAAACGGGGTGGGGATGACGATGGAGGACATCCCGCCAAGCTCCCAAAGCATCTTTCCATCCAGATCATAGGAGCGAACCTTGGTGCGGCCCGGGACGACAAGTTCGGTGCGTTGAGCATGTTGCCAGATAAACGGTGTGGCCCAGTTACCTTTTTCGTTGCGTTCAACCCGCCAAAGTTGGGCACCCGTCTTTTTGTCCAAGGCGACTAGAAAGGACTTTTCCTCAGTATCATTGACGATGAAAAGTTGATCCTTGTGCAAGACCGGCGAGGCGGCTGTGCCCCAACCGTTCACCGTTTTATGATGTCCCCAACGCTGCGCCCACAGCTCGTTGCCTTTTTTGTCTAAACAAAAAATCCCAAGATTACCAAAATACGCATACACGCGCTCCCCGTCCGTCACCGGAGTTTCGGAAGCGTAGGTGTTTTTGAGATGCACGGATGAACCGGGGGATCCTTGGTGGACTTGTTTTTCCCAAGACTTCTTGCCGCTTTTCCAGTCGAAGCAATAAACCATCCAATGATGTGTGTCCTTGGTGGGGGTGTTGCGATCGCCGCCGAAGTAGAGTCCTTTTTTAGGGGGTTCAACCTCGCCGTCGCGGATGACTGAGGTGACAAAAATTTGGTCGCCCCAGATAATCGGTGAGGACCAACCCCACCCGGGCACCTCCGTTTTCCAAGCGATATTTTTGTTGGTGCTCCAGACCGTGGGCAAGTTTTTTCCGGAGCCAATCCCCATTGAATGCTCACCTCGAAACTGCGGCCAGTTGCTTTGCGCCCAAGTTTGAGTCAAAGCCATGAACGTGATGAGAGTAAAATTCTTTAACACAATCGAAACCCTAACTGAAAAAGAAACTGTCGCAAAGCACCCAAAACGCGAATGAACTCAGGGTGTCACTTTGTGAGACTTTGGGTGAAAATTTCTGTGGTGAGCTGAATTGACAATGCCCCTGCAACGTTGTTTGATAGTATGAACAATATTGCATGAAACGAATCAACTACCGCCTTGTGATGTTCAGCCTTGCGCTGAGTTCTTTTGTCGCCCTTGTTCAGGCCCAGACTCCTGAGTGGATTTGGTCTTCCAAAAGTCCTGGAGCCGAGGAAGTCGTGTTTTTCCGCAAAGTGATCACGGTACCCGAGAATTTGGGTCAAGCAATTCTGGTGGTGGCTTGCGACAACGAGGCCACGGTTTGGGTGAATGGGAAACAAGTTGCTCGGAACACGGAATGGAGTAAAGCGAGCAGAGCGAATGTGTCGAGGCAGTTGAAGGCGGGACCCAATGTCATCGCTGTTGAGGCAAAGAATCACGGCAGTGCCGCCGCATTGCTGGTGCAGTTGACGCTGGTGCAAGGGGGTAAGAAAACGGAGATCGGTTCGGATGCTTCTTGGAGTGTGAGTCCGACAGCCGCAGCGGCATGGCAGACCGAGGTAAATCTCGCGGGGTGGGCAGCGGCTGTCAGTTTAGGCGCGCATGGCATCGCTCCTTGGGGAGATGTGTTGAAGCCTGCGGTTGCGAGTGCGGCCTCAACGATCAAGACATTGCCAGGATTTAAGGTAGATCTGATCAAGTCTTCGGAGAACGAAGGATCATGGGTCGCGATGGCGACTGATCCCAAGGGTCGGTTAATTATTTCACCTCAGGAAGGCAAGGGCAATTTGTTGCGCCTAACACTTTCGGCCACGGGATCAGTTGAAAGCTCGGAGGTTATCGATCTCCCTGTGGGAGGGGCGATGGGGTTGCTTTATGCGTTCGACAGCCTTTACGTGAGCGGATCAGGGCCGAACGGTTTGGGGCTCTATCGTTTGCGCGATACGAATGGAGATGACAAGTATGACAAGGTGGATCTTCTCCGAGCGATCGAGAGTGGTGGCGGAGAGCACGGTTCTCACGCCTTGGTTCTGGGGCCCGATAAGAAATCTATTTACTATATCCATGGCAATTTCGTGAAGGTGCCGGATGATCTCGCTCCGACGTCGCCGCATCGTAATTACGCGGAGGACATGCTCCTGAAACGCGGGGAAGATGGAAATGGGTTTGGAGTAGGAGTCAAGCCACCCGGCAGTTTCATTTTGAGGATGGACGCGAACGGCAAGAATGCGGAGCTGGTGGCGGGTGGAATGCGGAACGCGTACGACTTTGATTTTAACCCCGACGGCGAGATGTTCGCCTACGATAGCGATATGGAATGGGATTGGGGAACCCCTTGGTATCGGCCTACACGTATTTATCACATGGTTTCTGGCGGTGATTATGGTTTTCGCGAAGGCACAGCCAAGAATCCGTCCTACTTTCCCGATATCTTGCCGCCGACCTTGGACATTGGTGTGGGTTCACCAACGGGGGTAAAGTTTGGTACGGGTGCCAAGTTTTCAGCCAAGTATCAACGTGCTCTGTATGCGATGGATTGGTCTTATGGGCGCATTTCGGCGGTGCATTTGACGCCGCAAGGTGCCAGTTACTCGGCGACTCGAGAGGATTTTATTGTTGGTAAGCCGTTGAACGTAACGGACATGGAGATTGGCCAAGATGGTGCGCTTTACTTTTTAACAGGAGGGCGGGGGACGCAGTCGGGATTGTATCGAGTTACTTATACCGGCTCCGAATCGACCGCACCCGTTGGATCGGTTCGCGATGAGGCCGCTGCTGGTGCTCGTCACCTTCGTCATCAACTCGAGGCGTTTCACGGTAAGAAAGACCCCAAAGCAGTGGATTTTGCGTGGCCCCATTTAGCTAGCACAGATCGCTGGATTCGTTACGCCGCTCGTATTGCGATCGAAGCCCAGGACGTTTCCACGTGGATCGACAAGGCACTTTCGGAGACGGGTATCGACGGTCCGTTGACCGCGTTGTTGGCTGTCGCTCGCATGGCAGGCCCGGATGCGCGAGGAGCGGTGCTCAACGGTTTGGATCAGATCGGAAATCAGACACTAAGCGAGGATCAATTGCTCGCCGCATTGCGGGTGCTGAGTGTTTCCTTTATTCGGCAGGGGCCGCCGAGTGCGAATATAATGGGGGATATTGTTGGAGCACTTGATCCGATGTATCCGGCCAAAAGTGAGGCCGCGAATCGTGAATTGTCCCAGATATTAATTTATCTCGAAGCTCCCGAAGTAGTGGGTCGTACTCTTGATTTGCTGGCCAAGGCCAAGACGCAGGAGGAACAGTTGCATTACGTTTTCCATCTGCGGAATTTGAAAACGGGTTGGACCTTGGCACAACGACAGGTTTATTTCACGTGGTTAAATCGGGATATTTCAAAAGCTCAGCCAGAATTACACCCTGTTGCGACTGTAAAATGGTTTACTGATGTGGGTCGCGATTATGGTGATGGTGCGAGTTACGGGAACTTCATCAAGAATATCAGCCGCGACGCTGTGGCTACTTTGTCGGATAATGAGAAGGGCGAGTTGGCAGGTTATATTACGGGTAAGACTCGAGTTCCAAGTGCGCCTGTCAAGGCCCGTGCGTTCGTTCAGGCATGGAAGATGGAGGAAATTGTGCCTGCTCTAGCTCAGGTGGGTCAGGGTCGAAATTTTGCACAAGGCAAGGACGCTTATATGGCTGCGCAATGCGCCACGTGCCATCGTTTAGGGAATGAGGGCGGCGCTGTCGGCCCCGATCTGACGGCGGTCTCAAGCCGATTTAATCGTCTCGATGTGCTCAGTGCTGTGATCGAACCTTCAAAGGTCGTTTCCGAACAATATCTGAACACTACCTTTTTGCTCAAAAACGATGAGGATGTGACGGGACGTATCTTGGAAGAAAATGACCAGAAAGTTGTGCTCTTAACGGACGCGCTCAACAATGTCCGGACGGAGGTAAAAAAGGCCGATGTCAAAAGTCGAGCTGCTTCAAAGCTTTCGTCAATGCCTGAGGGTTTGGTCAACGTGCTTTCCAAGGAAGAGTTATTGGATCTGTTGGCTTACATGGAATCTGCTGGGAAAAGCACGGCTCCAAATTTTACAAAGTAACCAGCCGAAGCTATTAATGGTTGAAGGATCGAAACTCGCCTAAGTCGAGTTTTCGGATAGAATCATCTTTGTTTAAAATCAATGAATACTGTCAACTCGCTGAAAACTCTTACTGGAAATGTCCGAAGCCGTGTGGAAGGCGCGCTCGCTGAATCGGGAGGATTGCTTCGCCTCGCGCCTTGTTGGGTTCCTCGCAGTTTTTTGCAACCCGGCAAACGACTCAAACTGCATCCTGATGACCTTTACGCCTTCGGGTTGAACCGAGGGGGTATCGATGAACGCTGGTTTGCTTCCACTACCCCTGCAGCGAACGAAGGCCGAGTCCCTGATGAGGGATTGAGCTATGTTGTGGTGGGATCTGAACGGTTCACGCTGGCTGATGCGGTAGCGGAATTAGGCGGACAACTAATCGGTAATGCGATCTGGAATAAGTATAATCGCTGGCCTGTTTACTCAAAGTTTTTTGATAACATGGGGCCGATTCCGCATCACATGCACCAGTCTCAGGCACAAGCTAAATTGGTGGGTCAGGAGGGCAAACCTGAGTCCTACTATTTTCCGCCGCAACACAACAACACGGGCAATAATTTCCCCTACACCTTCATGGGGCTAGAACCGGGGACCACCAAGGCTCAGGTGCGTAAGTGTCTTGAGAATTGGAACAAGGGGGATAACGGGATTCTTGATCTATCGCGTGCTTACCGGCTCAAGCCCGGTTCAGGTTGGTTGATTGGGCCGGGCATTTTGCACGCCCCTGGGTCGCTTTGCACTTATGAACCCCAGTGGGGTTCGGATGTGTTCGGCATGTATCAATCGCTCGTAGAGGGCCGAGAGGTTCCTTGGAAACTCCTAGTCAAGGATATGCCGGTCGAGAGGCATCATGATTTGGACTTTATCGTCGATCAATTGGATTGGGAGATGAATGTGGATCCTCAATATAAGGATAATCACTATCTCGAACCGGTTCCCGTTGCTGACACTCGGAGCGAGGGCTTCGTGGATCGTTGGATTGTTTATGGAAAAATCCACGGTGAACAGCTTTTCACGGCGAAAGAATTGACGGTGGAACCGGGTGCCAAATGCACGATTCGAGATAACGGTGCCTACGGTCTCATCACCGTCCAAGGCAGCGGACGGATGAACAAACTTGAGTTGGACTGTCCGAAGCTCATCCGATTCCACGAGTTAACTCGCGACGAAGTGTTTTGCACGGAAACGGCGGCACGAGCGGGTGTTACTTTTGAGAACACCTCGGAGGTGGAACCGTTGGTGGTTCTGCGTTACTTCGGGCCTGATGTGAACCCAGAAGCACCCGCGATGGGAGCGTATCGACAGAATCAGTTTTAAGCGTCCAGCGAGCAGCCCAGAGGTTCTATCCTCTGGGCTGTTTTTATTTCGGCAGCCATTTGACCCAGTTTTTGGCGAACTCTTCCACGTTTTGTTTTGTCACAACCGTGAGGGGAGAATTGCTGATGGGTTGGCTAGGCGATTTTTTGGAATGGAGTTTGTTGATGAGCTGTTCAACGGATTGATAACCATAGCCGTAAACATCTTGCGATAAAAGCACCTGCACATGACCGCTTCGGACGTAATCAAGTTCCGGCGGTAGGGCATCCACGGCAACGCATTTGATGGTGCCGACGGGCCATTTGAGGGCGTTCTGGGTGAACAAAGGCCAGCCACCTAACAAGCCCCAACCGGTGATTTCTGGGTTGGCTTGCATGACTTGCTCGATTTTTGCGACGGCGTCCTGTGGAGTTTCTTTATGGTAAAAAATTCCTTTGATTTGAATGTTGGGGTATTTTTCCGCCGCTTTTTTGAAGCCCGCAGCCCGTTGTTGGAGGTTGACCGCATTGGGGTTGCCATCGATCGCCGCCACGACACCTTGACCCCCTACGAGCTTAGCTAATTCGTGCATCGTGCGTGCCCCACATTCAAAATCATCGATGCCGATGGCGAGAAACCGTTTGCTCGTTGGGGCATCCCCCGAAAATGTCACAACCGGCACCCCTTGCTTAACCGCGTTGTCGATGGCACCGGTGAGTTTGTTGGCGTCCGAACAACTGACAATAATTCCGTGCGCACCGTTGAGCACCAGTTGCTCGATGGTAGATGCCTGTTTTTGGGCGTCCTCCTCATTGGGTGTGCGCCAGTCGATCGTGATTTTTAGATTAAGACGTGCGCTCAAATCACGGGCAGCATCGTTGGCTCCTGCTCGTGCGGCCTCAAAAAACGGGTTGCCTTGGGACTTGGCAATCATTCCAAGGGTGTAAGTCGTGTCGGCGGCCATCAAGGACGGAGTCGGCATCAGGGAAGCTCCCAGAAGCGTGATTGAACCAAGCAGTAAAGCCGTGCGGCGTGAGATCATGTTATCGAGATTGGCAGGGTCAGGTTGAAACTCCAAGCAAATCCAGAATGATTTTCTGCCGCCGATGTTAACTCATCGCCGAATCAATCCCAAACCGCCGCGCAAACCATTTCTAATACACGGCGGAGCCCATCGTCACCGCCAAGGCTGCCCTCATGAAACGGAGTGCGTGGGATCGGTTTCCAGTCATCCCGAGAGTGATCGACTTCGGCGGGTTGTGGTATCCCTGTCAATGTGGGATCATACTGACCGTTGTTTCCACCCATTTTGTAGATCACTAGGTCGAGCGAGGGCACAACCAGCAACCCAAATCCACCAGCACCAGATTTCCAAAACGCATCACGAGGTGCGCCCGCAACGTGTCCGTCGGCGTTGTGCTCGAACATAAGGCTGTAGGGAGAGTGTGGGTTGTGGGGCGAGGGTTGGCGGCATTGTTCGATGTAATCGGCGGGCACCAACTGCTGTCCATTCCACTGGCCGCGATGGAGTAGGCAATAACCAAAGCGCAAGGCATCGGTCGCATGTACCGCGATGCTACCCGCACCGTTGGCATGAGGCATGGTGAAATCGCCGCGATGCAGGCAATAGTCCCACGCTCCCCAGCCCATCGGCTTGGCCAATCGTTCGTGGATATAATCCTTTAAATCCATCCCTGTAATTCGGCGTAAAACAATGGAGGCGATGTGGGGTTCAGGCGACGAATACGAGTAGCCTACAGCGGCATTGGTCCACATGGGTGCACGGATCGAGGATTGATCCAGATCACGGATGTTCTGGCCGGATCCCGCTTTCAGTGTCAGAACCTTGCCGTCGATCAATGCGACGGGTGCGGAGCCTTCCCCATTGTATCCGCCTGTCATACAGAGAAGTTGCCCCATCGTGATGTCTGCGCGGCGAGGGTCATCTAATGGAAAGGCTTCCGGTAGATACTGCGGAGTGAAGATTTTGGTGGCTAAGCCTTGGGGGATTTTTTCGTGAAATTCCTTCATCATGATGCCGCAAGCGATGCTCGTGTAGGCTTTACCCGTCGAGGCCATGTCGGGGTTCACATTCCGTTGGGCGCGTCCAAAATATTTCTCAAATACTAGGAATCCTCGTCTCACGACCAGAAGGCCACCGTTCTGGGTGCAGCGTTGAGTGAAATCCCAAGTGAGATCCAGTTTGTTCAAATCCACGCCAGCTAATTTGTGCAAACTCTCTCGTTCAATTAACCTATTACTTTCAGGAGATGGACCACTCGGACGCAGGGGTACCCTCCACCCACCCGTGCTATCGGGCGGTGGAAAATAATCGGCTACGACGGGGGAATCGCTGAACCTGATCAACAGGAAAGCGATCGCGCAATATCGAAACGTGATGCGGGAAAAATGTTGGAATAAAACAGGCACGTGTCGGTGTTGCCAGTGTTCGACGCAACGGTCAACTTATTTATACGCCCAATCGAGTGATTGCGTGATTACCGCCTTGACCTTTCTGCCTTCCGCGCTGACGGTCTTGAGCAATTAAGAGTTGGAAATTAAAAGACCCAGTAACGAAAATGCACGATCGTTACTGGGTCAGCAGGAACTACTCTAAAATGAACTCCACTCTTCAAACACAGTAAGGGTACAGATGATTGAAGTCAAATGGAAACTGCTGGAAAAGTCGGGTATTTGCGATCAAGATCGGATAGAGGAAAAACTTTATCGTTATCGTGATTTTCGATAACGGCTCAGGGAGGCTGAAATTCGTGGGAAAAACCTGTTTTATCAAGTGTTTTAAGGCGAATATCTGGTTGGCGATCGGTTGGCTGATCGGTATTTCCGTTGGTGCCGACGTTTTAGGGCCATTTAACGACACAGTTACGCTGGCAGCAACGCCAAGCGAGCGTTCAGAATGGTTTGGGCCTCTCTTTCACAGGGTGGAAGAGGGGACAGCAACCGGTTGGACTTTGTCTCCGGTGATTTCCTATCGAAACCAGCCCGACCTCGATAGGGAGGAGTTTGATTTTGGATACCCTGTTTTTTCTTACAGCAGGTTTGGTGATGAGTATCGTTATCAATTCCTGCAACTCTTGGCGTGGTCAGGTGGGAGTGATCAGACCAATCAAATCACGAAGAAGTTTTCGTTGTTTCCCTTAATTTTTACGTCGCGTTCGACCGATCCTGAACATCATTACACAGCGATAGGACCCTTTTATGGAACGATTAAGCATCGGCTGATGCGGGATCGGATTGAGTTTAAGATGTTCCCAATCTACTCAAAAACGTCGAAGAACGATGTGATTACTCGGAATTATTTCTATCCATTAGTTCATCTTCGTGAGGGAAATCAGTTGCAGGGATGGCAAGTTTGGCCGTTCTACGGCGAGGAGGAGAAGGAAATTACAGTGGTGACAAACCGCTTTGGGGCGGCAGAACAAGTCCCCGGTCACGAACGGCAATTTGCGCTCTGGCCGTTTTGGAGCCGTTCGGTGGAGGGAATCGGCACCACGAATGAGGTTCGTCAGCAACTGATCCTGCCATTTTACAATTCGGTTCGTAGCTCGGCTCGGGATAGTACCAGTGTCTTGCTACCCTTCGGCCCAACTTGGACCACGCAGAAGGAAAAAGGGTATTTTGAATTTGGTTTCCCCTGGCCCTTGATTGGGTATGCCCGAGGTGAGGGCAAACATATGGATCGCATCACGCCGCTTTTTAGTCGGGTAAGCACTCCGAATGCACGTTCGGATTTTTACTTGTGGCCGCTCTACAAATTCAATTCCGTCCATTCGCCTCCTCTCGATCGAAAACGTACGCGTATTGGTCTTTTCCTTTATTCAGATCTCACGCAATCCAATACAGAAACAGGACAAACATTTCATCGGAGGGATCTGTGGCCCTTGTTCAGTAAGCGCGAGGAAATGAATGGAAATGAGCGTCTACAAATTCTGGCACTGCTTGAGCCGCTGGTTCCTGAAAACCGCCGAGTCGAGCGAGTCTACGCGCCTGCGTATTCCCTCTGGACAAGCGAAAAGAACGCTGCGACTCAGGAGTCCTGCCGGTCGATGCTCTGGAATTTTTACACTGTCGAACAAGGGCCGGAATCGAAAAAAGTCTCGCTGCTTTTTGGACTTTTCCGCTATGAACGTGTGGGTGATCGAGGCAATTGCCGATTGTTCTCCATTCCTTTAGCCTGGAGTCAAAGGTAAATTATGTTCCACAACATTGGTGAAATGATGGTCCTGTTTTGGCGCACGCTCTGTGCGTGGCCACAGGCTTGGAATCAGCGGCGCAAAATTCTCGATCAGATGTTTGAGATC
>WBXJ01000096.1 GCA_008933045.1 Verrucomicrobiota bacterium | reverse complement strand
TTTTTGCATGAACTCCGGGTCAATCTTGTAGACTTCACGCAGTCGTTTGGCGCGTGCTGCGGATTCTGGGTTGGACGGATGAATCAACTCATTGAAATCAGGTCGCTGCGTGGTGAAAACGGTATCCATCTCCGCTGCCCAGTATTGTTTGTAGGAGTTATGGGCATCATCGAGAAAGTGCCCCATTTTATGTTGGTAAAACCATCCCAGTTCCCGATAGAGCAGGGGTTCGTTCGGGTTGTAGCGCAACGCATCATCGCGTAATAGTTCGATGGCTCGCTTGACCCATAGCCAGCGATCGTGCGGGTCTTGGAATTTGATCGAAATATTGTAGGCCATGTTCCAGGCTTGGTGAACCCACACTGTGGTAAAATGGGGCTGCAACTTCGTGATCCAATCCGCGAGTTGCACCATTTCGAAATATTTGTCCTCCTCCTGTAGCTCCGTTGCCCGAATCCAAAGGGCATTGGCAATAATCCCTCGAAAACCACCTAAAGCCACCGTGGTGAACGCCAGAATCGGTGGAGCGTTTTCTAGAGGCGAAATTCGGGTTAACCCCATCGCATCACGATCCCGATTGAGTTGCTGTTGAATTGCTGCCGACCCGAACAGTAGAGCGAGACAAAGCACAGCGAGAAGCGGCTTGTAGAATTTAAAGAGACCTTGGTTCATCTTTTCTATGAACCACCTTGGGTGGCTGCTAATTCACGACCGTTAAAAATGGCAATGCCAATTGTGGCGAGGATGCCACCGAGTAACCCGATAATCTGCAGCACCGCGACGGCCAACACGCTCCAAGTGATGCTACGGCCATTCGCGAGCGAATCGATCGGTGAAAACTCCGTGACCATGCGCAGCAACCCCAAAAGGGCCTTGGCTATAGGCACTGCAAACGTATCAATCACGCTTGGGTTCTCCGTGAAACCTGTTTCGTGGTTCACGCCCATAATTCCCCCTTCGTCCACGACTTGTTTTAATGTGCCACTGGAAAAAGTCACAAAAAGAACCCCGAGAGTGACAAACGCAGCTACTGGAAAACTTAGGAGACTGGAGGCGGCTAACCCCAATGCAGCAAGCAACGAAATCCAGCACAACACAATCGCCAAACCCCGCGCGAAGTTGAGACCAAACCCTCCCTCACGATACAACAATTCCATGCCTTCTTCGTCACTAAACAGCAGCGCGGTCTGGCTGGCGTTGGAGAACTGGATGCTAAGAACCCCCGCCTCATCAAACAAATTTGCAGGGATTTCGAATTCGTGAAAGCTATTGTCACTCAAATTCATCGGGCGTCGCATTACTTTGGGTGTATCGAGAGGGCCGACTTCCCACATCCCCAAATAGGCTCCCGAGACGTTGGTTACGGCTGCATTAAATTTTGTGCGAACGTAGAGCGGACGATCCACAAGAAATGACTTAGCAAAGCCGAGGTTTAAATCCCAACGGCGCATGTAACCGGGAGGGACAATCTGATTGCGGGCTTTCACCTGCTCGAGAAGTACCGTTCTGACACTCTGTAAATCCGTGCCTGCGGGCGGTTGAGAGGTCGCGAGACGCTCTTTCAGAATATGCTCCACGTCTTGAGCATAGTTCGGCACCGGTTCCTTGATTGATGCTCGGGCAACAAGGATTTCGTTACGCAGAATCGCTTGCTGATCGGCAGGAAGCTGGTTGGCTCTCCAAAGCAGTAGAAAATAAACGCACACCCCCGTCAATGCGATGAGGAAGGCATTTAAGATGACAAGCCCCAACCATTTTCCAACCCAGATTTGCCAACGAGGGATTGGTTTCACGGCGACTAATTGCATCTGAGACTCGGAGATTTCCTTCGCGAGGGTCCCGCAGGCGAGCCACAACGTCACGAAGCCCAACAGAGCTGTGATCAGTGTCAGGGTGTAAGCGAGCAGAATTTGTGTGAACCCCCGGGCGGTTCCATCATCTTTTAAAATTAGGGGCAAACCGACGACGCCCGCCAGCATGATAAAAGACATCAACGCGACCAAGCGATAGCGGATGGCCGCACGCAAGGTTAACATCGTAATAGTCAGAATTCGTTTCATGCCGATGATTCTAACGGAGGCATCTATTTTTTCCCTAAGAGGGAACTGAGTTTGTCATTGGCCTTAGCCGTGTCCTCGCTAAGTTTTTGCTCCTGACCGGCTGCGGTATTTTTCTCAGTGGCGGTGGGTAGTGCCTGAGACAACGCATCGAGACGAGTATTGGCTTCTGCCATTGCGGGGGCGACGGTGGGCGAAGGAGGGAGCAGGGGAGTCGAGTGAACTGTCAGTCGATCCAGAAGCTTTTCCTGCACGGAAGTCGGTTCATCAGCCTCGCCTCGGAGGTAAGCTGCCACGCGATTTCCTGATGTAGCTCCTGAGGTTTGAGCTTCGCTTTCGCGGGCTTTTTTCACGACGCCCAAGAAATAGTTCTCAAGATTTTGCGTGGGAGTATCGATCCTGATTTTATCCTCCGCCACATCTTGGCGAATCACTCCAAGGACCTTTTCCATGGTACCACGTGATAAAATCGGAGTGGTAATCCGCACGGCGTCCGGTGTCGTGAGTAATTCTTTGAGAGTTCCTAGTGCTTGAATTTTACCGCCGTAATAAATCACCACGCGGTCACAAACATCCTCGACATCCGAAAGAAGGTGGCTACTTAGGATGACTGTTTTACCACGGCGTGCCAGCGCGATGATCAAATCCTTGACCTCACGACAACCAATCGGATCCAGCCCCGCTGTGGGTTCGTCTAGGATGACGAGATCGGGATCGTTAATCAATGCTTGGGCGAGTCCGATGCGCCGCTGCATACCTTTAGAAAATTCACCAACTTGTCGTCGCTGCGCCTGCGCTAACCCCACCATGTCGATCAATTGCTGAGAGCGTTGATCGAGTTTCTTTCCAGTAATCGAGAACAGGTTGCCGAAGAAATCTAATGTCTCCTTTGAGTCCAGATAGCGATACAGGTAGGATTCTTCCGGTAAGTAACCGATCCTAGCCTTGGTAGCAACGTGCCTCGGGGACTTACCAAAAACCTCAATATGTCCCTTCGTCGGATACAATAATCCAAGGAGCATTTTTACCGTTGTGGACTTGCCGGAACCGTTGGGTCCCAAAAGGCCAAACACTTCTCCGCGTCGAACTTCAAAATCAACATTGTCAACCGCTCGCGCTTTGGGCCTTCCCCAGAAATCCTTAAAGACTTTGGTCAAACCTCGCACCACAATGACATTTTCCGCCTTTGCGGTGGTCGAGCTAGATTCAGTAGTAATCGTGCTGGAAATCATGAACTCAGCGAGGTTTAGACTGCCTGGGGTGTGAGATGTTTTGCTGGGACCGGCTTGGTGAGTTGCCCTGATCCGGAGTGAAATGGTTCAAGTTCCTCGCCGTGCCGCACCAGTCGTGCGCTGTTGAACACCACGATCAACGATCCCAAATTATGCATGATCGCCGCGACTACAGGGTTCACATAACCAAACGCAGCAAGCGTTAGTCCACCGATGATAAAGAAAACGCCAAACAGAAAATTCTGGTTGATAACGGTGCGTGTACTTCTGGAGAGCTTCACGAGGAATGGCAACCGCCGTAAATCACTGTTCATGAGGGCAATGGTCGCGCTGTGGATTGCCACTTCGCTGCCGGCCGCGCCCATGGCGATACCAATATCACCTGCTGCGAGAGCAGGAGCGTCATTCACACCATCACCCACCACCGCAACTCGGTACCCGCGAGCTTTCAATGCTTGGACAAACTCGACTTTGTTTTGAGGCAAACATTCTGCCACGACTTCCTCGCAGCCTATCTCCTTTGCGACTCGGGCAGCGACCGGTTGCCGATCACCAGAAACCATGGCGATGCGTCGAACTCCGGTTTGCAATAAAGCGGTGAGTGCCTCCTTCGCTTCAGGCCGTGTCTGATCTCTGAGACCGATCCAACCGATGTATTCGCTGCCCCGTGCGATATAGATCAAGCTGAACCCTTCGGTCTCATTCAGATCCACACTCTTACTAAGGTCCTCGGCGATCCCGTTGTCGCGTAACCAAGCAGCTCGGCCGATAATCACGTTGTGACCATCAACAATGGCTTTAATTCCGCGGCCAGCGGTTTCTTCGAAATCTTTGGGTTCGGCTAGGCTGACTCCCGCTTCTCCAGCCAAGTCGGCTAACGCTTTGGCCGTCGGATGGTTCGAGTATTTTTCAGCCGATGCCGCGAGATGCAGCAATTCTGCAGGACTGACACCATTGAGGGGAGCAAGGCGGCTGACTGCGAGTTTGCCGGTGGTCAAGGTGCCTGTCTTATCGAACACAAATGCATTGATTCGGGCTGCGGCCTCGATGTCGCCGACGTTTTTGATCAAGATTCCAAGCCGAGCTGCTGAAGAAAGCGCCGCCACCATGGCGGTGGGTGTTGCGAGAATAAAAGCGCACGGGCAAGCCACAACCAGAACGGAGATCACACGCTCGAGGTCGTGAGTGAACGCCCAGACCAAAGCCCCCATCACAAGGACCAACGGGGTATAATAGACCATGTATTGGTCAACAATTCGCATGATTGGCAGCTTCGTTTTCTCGGCTGCTAGGATTAAATCCCTGACTCTACCTAATGTGGTATCGGTGCCAGCGCGGTTAACGCGGATCTCTAAAACTCCCGTCAAATTGATGGTTCCCGCAAAAACTTCGTCACCGGGCTTTTTATCGATGGGCAAGGATTCACCGGTAATGTTGGCTTGGTTAAACGAGCCCTGACCGAGAAGGATGATCCCATCCGCAGCCACATTATCTCCCGGTCGGACGCGGATAATATCGCCCATTTTTAGATCACTAGCAGCAACCTCCTCCTCGCGTTGACCTTGCAGCCGTCGGGCTTTCGTGGGGGTGAGTTTGATGAGGGATTCGATTGAGGCTCGTGCTCCTGCGGCCGTGCGTGTTTCGATAATTTCGCCGAGCAACATGAAGAATGCCACTAAACCAGCAGTCTTGTAATCACCGGAGGAAAATGCAGCGAGAACCGCAATTCCCACTAGCTCATTGATCGTGAGGCTGCCCTTGCGAATGTCCTTTATCGACGTCCAAATGATGGGGTAACCGAGGATGATTGCTCCGAGCATCGCGCTGAAATTCGCGACCATCGTACCTTTGTCGAAAAACCACTCCACGACAAACGCATTTATAATCAGGATCAATCCGACCAGCGTTTGAGTGAGATGCACTACGGTGTGCTCATGGTCATGGCCGCAGGAAGTGCAATCCTTGTCGTGCTGATGATCATGAGTGTGATCGCTCGTCTGTCGGTCAAGAAGTGAGGTGACTTGCATAATGGTCCAAATGCTTAAAACTACTTAGGCCTCCCTAGGGTTGAATCGGTTGTGGAACTCCAGGAACTTTAGGTTCCCGACCTAATTGCAGGCGAAGTTCACGCGGTTTTCCATCATTGCGTCGTGGTAGGAATATTTTGTCCTGAACATTCGTTAAGGCACGTCCGAATGCTTCTGTTTGAAGGCGTGTCATGAACAATTCCTTATTGGCTTCATAGTGTGGCAATTGATTCTTGAAGTAGCTTGCTTCCGCAGCCACGGCTTGAACCAGACGAGTGCGATCCGTGCTCGCATTGTTCAAGATCGAATTTGCCTCGCCAGAAGCGGTGCTTAACACCCTGCTGGCATAAGCCCGTGCGACCTCATTTGTTTTGCGACGTTCGATGTCGGCTGAGAATGCCTGGTCAAAGGATCCTTTCAAATAGCGAGGTGGAATGATTTGCACTTCGCCTTGCTCGATTGTGATGCCTAATCCCTTGGTCTCAACTTCCTGACGAATCCGCGTCATCAGTTTCTCTTGGAAACCAACTTTGTTCTGCGTGAGAGCTTCATCGACCTTGAACTGGCTGGAGACGTGGATCAGCGCGCTGTCCACTAAATGTTGCACTACGTTCGAGGCGTTGACGAAATTAAGCACGTAGCTCAGTGGGTCGGCGATGCGATAGCTCGTCGTGATTCGAACATGGATGACATTGCCGTCAGCAGTGATTGTATAACCATCCACCATGGGGTTGAGTGAGGGGCCGGGAGGCTGTTCGGTCTTGGTCGCTTCCATTTCCGGAGTCGTCGCATACCAACCAATGCTCGAGGTAATGCGCTGAATTTCGCCAATGGGAATTTTTACAATCTCGTCGATCGGGTAGGGAAATGACCAATGCAATCCGGCTCCAAGAAGTTGTTCAGCGCCCGTTCCTACTGGCTTCCCAAATCGGAGAATGATTGCCTTTTGTTGGGATGGAACAGTGAATAAACCCGAGGCAAAAAACAAATCCAACAGTCCTACCATCACGAACTTGACGATGAGAAAACTGCTTTTAAGCGCGTCAGACAGGGCTTTGGATCCCGCATCATCCAGCTCATTCGTGACGTTCACAGGCGCGGGAGACTGCTTAGCCTGCGTGTGCTCATGATGCTCACTCCCGTGCGGGTGATCGTGGTGGTCGTGTGACTTGCTCATGATCGTTACTTCTTAGAGTTGAAGCCGTTGAGGAGATCAAATGGAGGGGTTCGCTCGTCCAGAATCAGAGTTGCACGGTCTTTTAAAGTCTGTTCAAGGGAACTCAACTTAAGAAGGAACACCGCGAGATCGGGGTTCGCTTTGAAAACCTCAAAAGATTTTGCTGCTTCCGCATCAGCCTGCCCACGAATTGTGGTCGCAGTTGCATCGGCTTTGGCGATCATTTCGTTGCGGTCGCGGTCAGCCGCGCTACGGATGTTCATCGCTTCTGCCTCGCCCAGCGCGTTCAACCGTTCCACCTCGCGTTGGCGTTCAGCACTCATACGGTCGAAAACTTTTTGAGTGACGCTCTCGGGTAGTCCAAGCTTTTTCAAACCGAGAAACTCCACGGTGATCCCATACTTCGAAGAAGCGGTTTCTTTGATTCCAGAAAGAATTTCCTGCTCTACTTCCGCGAATTTCAGTTGTTTAGGATTGGTCGAGATAAAGTCACCGAAGGAATGCTTTCCGATCACTGCATTCTTGACCGTCCGAATCAATCCCTTGAGCGCGGGTTCGGCTGCCTCAGGTTTACCCGTTGGGAAACTGTTAAAAAACTGCTCGGGGTTGCTAATTCTCCAGCCCACAAAAACCATCGCTAGGAGATTGTAATTGTCCTTGGTTAAGGTCTCCTCGAAGTCATCCTCAAAATTCTGGATGCGCTTGTCGAAGGGGTAAACCCGTTGAATCGGACGGGGCCATTTAAAGTACAGGCCAGGGTCTTTGATATATCGGCTCGGTTTATCAAAGGTTGTGACCACGGCGACCTCGGTTCGCCGTACTTGGAACGTGAATAAAAGCAGGAGAAAAACCAGTAACAGAATGGCACCAACAATGAGCGTGAGTGGATTGCGTTTCATAGGCATTTAAAAAATACTTACTTGCGAACTGAGGGCATGGGAATGTCTAAAATGTCAGATCGGATTTTGTCTTCCAGATTCAGGATCACCACGTCCTGGGTGTTCGTGGCAGTCACAATATATTTGCGGGCGTTAATGCTACCTCGCGAAAAGGCATTCAGGTAAGACCGTTGGAGGTATACTTCGGGTGATGCCTGATAAGCGAGCAGTTGGCTGGTGAACTGTTCACCTTGGGCAGCTGCTCCGGCAATTTTTCGTGCGCGATAAGCCTGCGCCTCATGAATTTTCTTCTCAGCCTCTGCTTTAGCAATGGTTACCACTCGGGCAGCGTAACCTTCTGCAATTCGGAGTCGTGCTTCGCTTTCTTGGCGAGCTGCGACCACCTCTTCAAATTTCGGAGCCACTTTTACAGGTGGGTGAATATCCTGCAAACCAACAAACACGATATTAACGCCCAATTTGTATTCATCCGATCGTTCCTGTATCAGCCGCTTTAAATCTTGAGCCGCAGCATCGCGTCCACTGCTCATCAGTTCGAAAATATCGGCTCCGACCAAGAAACGTACCACTTCTCGAGTGGCAATTTTTTCTAAAAGTTTCGAGGCGTCCGTGTGATTGTATTCCCAGGCCAAAAGATCCTTGATTTGGAATTGCACAGGAATGCTGATGGTGAGCAAATCGGCTGGCACGGCTCGTTCAACGGCGTTGGTCCCGGATTGAGATTGTTCCTTGCTCGCAACCAACAAATTGAATTCTTCTTTGTAATGTTTAACGGTCCAAAGCACTACCCTGTGGGATTCTTTCTCCTCGTTGGCGAATCCAATGTTGAAACTTTGGATTTCTTGAGTCCGAAACCGATGGATGGCGTCGATGGGCCAAGGCAGTTTTAGGTGGGGCCCCGGTTCCAAAATATTGCCGCCCGCGATTGGCTTGCCAAACCGCTCAATCAAACCCTGTTCACCGGGTCCGATGAAGACCACCATAGTGGATGCAACCAGTACGCCGAATTGCAGCAGGATAATCCAAGCAATTGCTTTCTGTAGGAACTGATAAAACCAAGTTTCTGATACCTTAAACCCAAATTGATAGTCGAGTGCTTGGGCTGCTGTAGAAAATATCCCCTCGGGTTGACCCAATAACCCCACCAATCGGCTTTCGTAAATAAGCCGCGACTGTTGGCCTTTGACGCGGGGTCGGTAAATCTCGAGAACAAGGTTGATCAACGTTTCTGCAGCAACCAATCCCAAGAGGACACATAGGCTGCGTGCCAAAATAAAATCCGCCTTTGTTCCACCGCTCCAAACCCATCCAATGCAGATGGCCATCGCGGCGCCGAGGTAAAACCCAAGGACGAGAAAGCTTGCTGCGGGTCGTAACAATTGTTGGCCTTGAAACTTCGCCAAGTTCGCGGCGTATTTTCCGAGCACGAATAGGACAATCGCCAAGGTGGAATACAAGGCGAGGGCGATCGTCGGTTCCTTAGGAGCAGTCACGGTGACTGTGCTCAACCAACGCCAGAAAAGTCCTGCTGCCAATGCCTCCAATACGAGCACAAGCAACGCAAATCCCGGAACAAAGTATTTATCGAACTGCAACCTGGATTGGTAGGCAGGAAGAGTCTCTTCGTCGGAGCCTGTGAACAAACTTTCAGCACTTTTGCTCTTTTTTAGCTCGTCAAAATCTAGCCGCTCCAAGCGTTCGCGATCCTCCAACCGCATTTGAAAATAGCTGACCCCGGCGATTAAAAAGCCGATGCCAAAAATAGCCGATGCTACTTGTCCCGAGAGTGTCCCAGAATAAAGTGCCAGTGCCAGCGTTAACCCAGCCGCTGCCAGAAGTAGCAAGAGGTTGAGTAATCCAATTTTTTGCGTGTTGCGTTCCATGGATTGTTAAGTCAGTTCCCGATCTTCAAAAAGCATTAGAGCCACCGCGAGCGCAGCCCCCAGATAACAAATGGTATAACCTAGTGCTTTGCCAACGTATGACCACGGAATTGTTTTTCCGTTTTCTAAAGCGTCTGCCAGCCATAACTGTTGCCAGTTTGGCATGATAGCATAAAAAAACTGTCCCCAAGCCGAACCTTGCTGTGCCCAGCGTCCGAAGAGGTAGTCCGACATTAGTCCGAGTAAGAAAAATGCGCTGCAAATGCTGAGCGTTGGAATGACATCAAGTCGCGTTGAGCATGCGAGAGCGAGTCCAGCTATAATTAAGAGGGCAAAAAGAATCAAAACGGAGGCGGGCACCAATCGCCAATCCACACCTTTGGCGAATTCTTGAGCCTGGCCGTCCTTGTTGAAGAAACTGATTAGGATAAAAGCCAACGTGATCGCACTTACTAAACCAAACACCGCATCCGGCACAAACGTGCGCCGAAGGAAATAGTTCGAGATGCCCGCACCCAAATACGCGAGAAGCACCAAACCAAAGAACACTTGCAACGCCAACCGATCTGGATCGCCATACGCATCGAACGCCATCCGACTTGCCAGAAGCGCACACACAAAATTGACGAAGGTCATCAATGTTAAAGCGGCTGCCAAGCCCAGATACTTCCCGAGCAAAAAGCGTAAGCGTCCGACGGGTTTGGATAGCACAGCCAACGCGGTTCCTGTTCGAATTTCATTCGCTACTGAGGCTGAGGCACTCAAGACCGCACCGAACAGGCCCGTGAGGAGCATGACCGCAAGCACGCTGTCTTTGACCAGCTTTTGATCATCCCCGAAGCCAAAGTAAAACATGCTGGCCAACAGCATGTTGAACGCGCTGGCAAAAGTCATCAGCAACAGAAAAACCGGTTGCCGGACTAATTCCATGAACGCATTCGTGGCGATCGTTAACAGTTGTCTCATTCTTGGTCAGAGCGAATTAGCGACTGTAATTGCTCCAGCTGCGTTTGCAATTCGCAAATGCTGACT
>WBXJ01000095.1 GCA_008933045.1 Verrucomicrobiota bacterium | reverse complement strand
CACCAAATCATTATCCGTATCCAACGGCAAATGATTCGGATAAAACGGCCCCTCCGTCGAACTCGGCGTCAGCGTGAGTTGCTCTGCCATCAAGCCGGGCACCGCAAACAGCGCCATCCCCCAACCCATCCCTCGTATAAAATGCCGGCGGTTAGGCCGAACCCAATTGGTTTCATGCTTCATAAGATCCCTCCTCAAATGTTGATCCCCTGATTCGACTCCCATCTACTCCTCCAGACCGCCCACCCTTCGACACGGTTACAAAAAATTCCGCAGAGTGGACCTTTTCTTTCTAGATTTAGGTTTGACCTCAAATTTCCTCGGCGTATTTGCGGAGGTCTTCAGTGGTCTTCATCGCTTTCCTTCTTCAAGCAACGGAAGCAGTTTGTCGAATTGCGTGCTCATGGCTTCTTCGCCCGAAGCGCGCGTTGTCCGGCTCGGCGCAACGTGGCAGCGAATGAGCTAAAGCTGACGAGCTTTTCCAATCGTTGCGCCGGCGTAAGTTTGAGATTTTCGCGCAACAACGTGCGGTCAACGCCAGGCATGTAGGCTTCCACAACTGGATCGCGATAAATTTTGGTTTTCATGCGCAAATTCAGATTATCAAATCTACGCCTTCGCGTAAACCTCGTTTCCCTTTTCGGCCGAAAACCCCGAGGCTTGTAGAGTGTGTTTTCGGTTGCTTTCGGGCTTCTATTCCACGAGGTTGGTGTAGAATTCATTCATGAAAAACTTGATTTCAGCAGTTCTTTTGTTGGGTGGCGTGTGGTTCGGATGCACCGCCTTGGCTGCGGGTCGGCAACTGACGGGCCAACATGCGCCCGCGAGCACGCCGCCCCTCTCGCCGGCGGAAGCGCAAAAGAAGTTTACGGTGCCCGAGGGATTCGAGGTGCGTTTGTTCGCGGCGGAGCCTGATGTGGTGAATCCTGTGGCGATGGCATGGGATGATCGTGGACGGCTTTGGGTGGTGGAACTTTACGAGTATCCATTGGGTGCCGCCCAAGGTGCCAAGCCGCGTGATCGCGTGAAAATTTTAGAGGACGTGGATGGGGATGGAAAAGCGGATAAAGTCACGGTGTTCGCGGATGGCCTGAACCTCGCCACAGGGCTGCTGCTGGGCAACGGAGGTGCGTATGTGGGGCAAGCACCGGATCTGCTTTTTTTGAAGGATACCAACGGGGACGATATCGCGGATGAACGCAAGGTGTTCATGACGGGGTTCGGTCTTGAGGATCGGCACGAGTTGTTAAATGGATTTACGTGGGGGCCCGACGGCTGGCTCTACATGACGCATGGAGTTTTTACGAAATCCAAGGTGAAGGATCCGGATCGACCGGGGGACTCGGGTGTGGAGATGACGGCGGCGGTAGCGCGGCTGCATCCTCGAACGAAAAAGTTTGAAATCTTCGCAGAAGGCACCAGCAACCCATGGGGGGTGGATTATGACGCAGCGGGTAATATGTTTGTTTCGGCATGCGTGATCGAGCACCTGTTCCATATGGCGCCTGGGGGAATTTACGATCGGCAGGCGGGCAGCCCTCCCTTTAAATACGCTTATGAGCAACTGCATGCGGTGAATGATCATAAACATTTTAGAGCGGCTTATGCTGGAGTGCAGATATATCAAGGGAACCAATATCCTGAGGATTACAAAGGGACAATACTTCAAGGAAACATTCATGATAACGCGGTGCATCAGGATAAATTGACTCGAAAAGGCTCCAGCTTTGTGAGTTCGATTGTCCGCGATTTTGTGCGGGCGAATGACGGTTGGTTTCGGCCCGTGAGCACTCAGGTGGGGCCGGATGGAGCGGTGTGGATCATGGATTGGTATGATAAATATCCATGTTACCAGAATGCAGGTGCGGATCCCGAGGGAGTGGATCGGGCGCACGGAAGGATCTGGCGGGTGGTGTATACGGGCAAAAACCCCGGCGCGGCGGTGCCCTCGCATCCCGCCCAGATGCAACTCGGTCAAGCGACGACAGCTCAACTTGTCCAAACGTTGAATCATCCAAATAATTGGCAACGACGCACGGCGCAACGGCTGCTGGACGAGCGTCGCGATCCGAAAACCAAGGCACTTCTGACCGCAATGCTCCGAGATCCCCAGACCTCGGCCGACGGACGGATTGCTGCGATGTGGACTCTCGGCAGTTCCGGATTGTTGGATGAGCCGTTGCTGGATGCCACTGCCAAGGACGCCAATCCAGTCATCCGCACTTGGACTGCTCGGTTCATGGGAGAAAAAGGGAGCCCAACCAGTGGGGTGATGGCTCGACTGGATTTATTGGCCAAGGACGACGATGCCCAAGTCCGGCTCGCCACCGCGACGGCCCTCCGCCAAATGGTCTCCAGCGATCTGACTATCAACACACCACATCCGAACAACAATGAGGCGAATCTGGAGCCGGTGATTGCAACCCTAGCACTGCACCCAATGTCTGGAGACGATCCCGTGATCCCCTTTATGGTGTGGATGGCAATAGAACCCAGCATCGCGATTGATCCATCGGACGCTCTGAAATGGTTGACCGATAACGGGATGATGTGCCGGACGATTGCGACGAAGGTGACCACCAAAATAATGCGTCGTATTTGCGACAGCAATAGTTACGCGCATTATTTGATAGCATCTCAATTCATCTTGGGACTATCTCCCGAAGATGCGCCGTTAACGGTGGCCGCGTTGGACGGCTTGATTGAGGGCCATCGAGGACGCACCCAATCCCCGGGGGTCTGGACCACAGCGTTTCTCGAGAAACTGACTCAGCACTCGGATTCGATGGTGACGGCTCGCGCACGGCAGCTCGGCACGATGTGGGGTGATCTCATCGCGATTGAGAAATCGATCCAAGCCGCATTGGATGGTGAGGCATCGGAGGAAGCCCGAATCAACGCGTTAGGGTCGCTTCGAGGACAGAAATCTGACCGCGTGCGGGACGGGTTGCTTCGTGTTTTAAAGAGTAACACCCCGGAAAAGGTGCGGATCGAAGTATTGCGTAGCTTGAGTGAAGTGGGTGGGGATCAGGTAGCACCGGCGATCTTGAGCCAGTGGGGGACATTGACGCCGACGGTACGCCGTACTGCGTCCGAAGTGTTGTCCTCGCGAACGGTCTGGGCGTTGCCATTCCTCGCTGCGGTGCAACAAAAAACCGTCGCCATTGCGGATATTCCACCCACTGTGGTGCGATCGCTGAGCCTGAGTAAGGATGAGGCAACCCGAACCCGAGCATTGCAAGTCATTGGTCGTTTCCGCGAATCAAATGCCGATAAACTGAAGGTGATTGCGGAGAAAAAGGCGATGATACTCACCCCCCATGGGACGGATCTGAAGGCCGGTTATGAGATCGCCCAACGACTTTGCTTGAGCTGCCATAAGCTCTACGGCGAAGGGAGCGAAGTGGGCCCCGATCTCACCGGCGTGGGCCGATCAAGCCTTGATGCCTTGCTGAGCAATGTGATCGATCCCAACCAGATTATCGGTCACGGGTATGAGAATGTTGAAGTTGAAACGAAGGACGGGCGTTCGATCAGCGGGCGCATGGTCGAAAATACGGATCTGCGAGTGCGATTGCTCGCGGCAGGGCCCAAGGACGAGGTGATCGCGAAGTCCGAAATCGCTTCGTTGCGGATCAGCGAAATGTCCGTCATGCCCGAAGGTCTCGAACAGATGCCAGATGCGGATTTTCGCAATCTGATGTGGTTTATTCTCAACCCGCCAAAGGACAACAAACCGATCTCGATCTCAATGCGAGAGAATCAGTTGGTGGTGCAAGCTCGAGTGCCGAACCACGCCGAACCTGTGGACTTAGTAACGTATGTGATGGATCCCGCCCTGCGACCCTACTTGCATCCCGTGAAGGATCCCACGGGCCAAGTGACCCTGACCGAGGACAAGCCCGGAGATCATCCTTGGCAACACGGCATTTTCACAGGGTTACATCAGGTGAATGGCCACGATTTCTGGACCGAAAAAGCTGGGCGCCAACGATTTGTGAGGCTGACGGACCTTGTGCAGGAGCAGGATCATGTCGGCTGGCGCAGCGTCTCCGAATGGGTCACGGCGGAGGGCGAAGTCCTGCTGGAGGAGGCACAAACCGTCACAGTGTCGCTCCCGACTTCGGCTACCGCTTACACCATCGATTTTGATTGGACCCTTCAGGCTGGCGAGAAATCCGTCAAAATTGGCCGGTACGATTACGGTGGCGTTGCCGTCCGAATGGTTTTTGACGCAGCGCATCGGGTTTTGAACGCGAACGGCGCGACTAACCAAGCCGCTGCTGGACAGAAGGCAACGTGGTGCGACGTGAGCCGACCTTTCGGCACAACCACGTATGGTATCGCGCTGTTGGATCATCCAAGCAACCTTGGGTATCCATCGAGCTGGCGGGTCGATGGGCAAGGACTGATCAATCCTAGCCGGTCGTTACAAGGCGATTGGAGTGTGGACGCTCACCAATCCCGCACGTTCCATTATCGTGCAGTGGTGCATCAGGGCGCAGGTGATTTAGCGCGACTCTCGGCCGACGCCAAAACCTTTGCTGCAAGCCGATTGGGTGTTGTGACAACCCCGAAACCTCCTCGGACGGACGGCGAGTCAATCGCGCTCTGGGCACCAGCTTGGAATCTCGTGGCCCCTCAGTTCGAGGATTCACCCCGCAAATTGCCAACCTTTCTGAATCGAGCAAACGTCCTTATGACGCATCCGTTCAGCAAGGAAAAAGGAGCCGCGTTTGAACGAAATCTTGAGGTGCCAGTTTCAAAAAAGACGGTGCTCAACATTGATGTCGCAAGTCACGATCAAGGCGATTGGGAGCTACGCATCTTCGCGAACGGGCAGGTTCTTAAAAAGGAGATTATCAACTCAACGGGGGAGCGTTGGAAACATTTCACCGTGGACCTCTCCCCGTTTGCGGGAAAGAAAATTACAGTGCGTGCCGAGAACGCTGCGAACGACTGGATGAACGAATTCGGGTATTGGGGACGGCTGGAGATCAAATCCACCGACCTTTAGTCCCTTCGTGGCACATACCCATTTTTGGTGACAAAGCGGGATTGCTTTGTTCATTTTTAAAGGCTTTTTGAACTAATTCCTCTGCAGATCCCGTTGTTTGAGGAGGAAGGTCAGGAATTTTCCTTGTTAAAAGCAACCTGAACCGCCAGAATTCGAAGACTTACCAACAATCTGTTTAGCGACTTGTTCCTCAGCGGCGCAACCGTGCCCCTCGTGGTTTGGGTTTCTCAGTTTGAGATGGTATGATCTAAACTAAACTAGGAAACTCGAATGAAAACAAAAAATCTGCACGTCTTGGCTGCGGTGATGGCGAGTGCGTGCGTGGCGATGGCTCAGACCCTCCCCGGCACACCCGAAGAAAACGGGCTTACCCCAAAAGGTCCCACAATATTCCTGAACCTGCCCTCGGTTCTCAACAATGATAATTCCGAGGCCGTTGGCATCGCCGTAGGTGGGTCGGGCAATGTGATGGTCGGATGGGAAGATGACGGCGATGAGTTGGCGGACGCGGAGGCCGTGTGGACAATCCTTGATTCGACAGGGGCCTATGTGACTCCAGAGACGGATCAGACCTCCTTGGGGGCGGACTACACGGGGAAAGTGCTTCGAAATCGCTTTTTATCCTATTTTCGTGCTGATGGCACAGCGACATCAGGACGCGTCTCCTGGGGTCCAAAAATCAAAGCTAGTCTGTTCGGGAACAACTTCGGAATGGGGGCGACATCCATGTCTCCTAACTTCGGAGATGATATCGAGGCATTTAAGGGAACCATGGACGCAACCGAGAGCGACTTTCCCACGGTTCAGTTGCTCAACGGAAACGGGGCACCGCTCGGCATTGTCAGCGGCGTGAGTGATCAGGATGCGGCCCCTGCGGGTAGTGTTCGCATTGGTGATTGGGATTTCCTCAAGACGGGCAATATCGTGATCGTGGGTGAAAGTCGCCAGAATGACGACCTGTCCACCCGATTCGGAGGAGCTGCACCGCTTCGACATGCTGCTTACCGCGTGGTAACACCTGCGGGCGTGGAGGTCAAAGCCTATAGCCTCCTGAGCGAAGTTGCTGAAAAGGTTGAAATGTGGCACGGGGTCGGGGTAACGGCCAATGGGTTTGGCGTCCGCTTCGCGCTCAATGGAGCAGGCACCGTCCGGTTGTTCGATAACGCCGGCAATCCTACCAGTACGAACATCAACCTCGCCGAAGCAACGGGGTTTGCTCTCGCAGGTGCCGGCGGTCGTGGTGATGGAATCGGTTTCCATGGCAACGGCAAAGACGCCTATGTGGTTGCGACTGCGGGAACAGATGCTAACGGTCCTCAAGTGTGGGTCACGGTTCTCAACGCGAACGGATCGGTTCGTTATTCAAAAGCGGCCGTCACGGATGTGGTGTTAACGAATCCCAGCCGTGTGGACGCGGCGATTGACGCCAGTGGTCGCGTGATTGTGGCGTTTACGGATTCAGGTTTCACAGGACAATCCATCGTTCTGGGGCGGGTTTTGAAAGCGAATGGCGAACCTGAAACAGGGACGTTTTGGGTAGGTGAGCTCGAGACACCAGAAACCAACGCCAGTTACTCGGCGGAAACTCCGAGGGTCGCTTGGCGCAATGGTCTGGTCGCATTTACATGGTTAAGCAAGAACAGCCCCGAGGTGAATCCTGTAACGGGCGAAGTGCTTCAGGTGGTGGCGGTTCGTTTGTTCGGAACCTTCACACCCGGAAGCGCTGAAGGAGTCGGATTGACACGGATTGTGAAGGATACACCATTAATCATCCCCGCGAACAATGCGCTGGGCAATTGGGAACCCTTCGCCAGCGTGATCGGGACCAGCACGTTCCTCATCGAAGGGAACACATTTGTAGTTAATTCGGATTCGATGCAACGTTACGTGGTTGGGATCCAACCTGCAGCGGGTGGCGCGATGCGCTTGGGCGATGGGTTCCATGCGGATGATGGCACACCATTCCAAGGCCAAATCAACTTCTCCCGCCAGAACGGCAATCCTGGTCGCGTGGCTGGCGACAAACGTCCTGGAGCGAAGAACTTTGTGGTCGGTGGAGAGGCTTCACCCCATATGGTCGAGCAATTCCAATCAGACAACCGCTGGACTCTCGGTTTTGATCGTCTCGGGGATGGACGGTATGGCTCCGTGCAGGCGTTCTCTTTGGACACCGTAACGCTGGCACAGAAACCTCTGCACAAGGTCCTTGATTCAGCAAACGGCCGCCTGAGTGGAGGGGCCGCGCCCGGGAACCAAATCACTCGCTTTGGTGGAGATGTGGCCTTCCTCGACAACGGGAATTACGTGTCGATGGTAGAGGATAGGTCCAGGGTGCTTTATGCTGACGGAAACGCGGCGGTTGCTACTGTTTTCGCTCCGGACGGATCTGTGGTGACTGAAACATTCGTTGTTGCGACCGGTGACGTTTGGCAGAGCCTCGCAGCCTACAAAGGCGGGTTCGTGGTACGCGTTAAGTCCGTGCTTTATTTCTTCGACAATAAAGGCGTACCTACCGGTTCGGTCAGCGATAGTACGGCCAATGCCAGCTTCGACGGGGGACGCGGGGATGGGACGCGCATCTTCAGCCATATCAACAGCCACTACGTTTACTTGGCTGGGAAAATTACGACCGGTGCAATCGTTCGCGTTGCGGCTTGGGATTCGCGCGATCGTTCGTTCGTTGCCTCCATGGATGTGAGCGAACCTGGTTTCACGGGTGATGCCGATCGCGTTAACGGTGCGGTGGATGCATTGAACCGTTTGACCGTCTCTTGGGTGAGCCAACCCACGGGTTATCTTAAACAACAAGTCGCGGCCCGAGTGCTCCAGTTGGATGGTGCGGCAAAAACCATCACGCCACTGACATCGAGTTTCTTCGCCTTCATCAACACATCGACAGGTGACACCATCCGCTCGGTTGGTATGTCCGTGGCGATGACGACGAAACAGATCTGCATTGCCGCCAAGGGTGAGATCAACCGCGATAACAAACCGGATGAAGGTGCGAACACACCGACCGAAGTGAACTTCTACACCGTATTGAGCCACCCAGCTCCTGCGGAGGATCCTACAACTCCTGTCGGCGGTGGCGCAGCCCCGACACTAAAGGTCACTCAGGCCGGAGGCAGTCTCACATTATCCTGGCCGATCGCAAGCAGCGGTTTCACGTTACAAAAAGCATCGAGCCTTTCGGCTCCAATCAGTTGGACAGCCGTTACCGGTGTCGCCAATAACTCGGTCTCACTGACCACCAGCGGGTCGAGTTCCCAATACTTCCGGCTGGTTAAATAACAGCCTGTCAGAGAACACACGCACAGCAGCCCGCTTGCGAAAGCAATCGGGCTGCTCTTTTTTTACCGGAGTCCTTTCGAAAAGGTATCGAAACTGTGGTGCGGTTGGTTTAGGTTCTATGCCATGTTGCTTTTGCGAAAAATGACCGGGTTAGCCCTCATGATTCTTTCGTTATGTTCCGGATGGCAGGGGCAAGCGGAGGAAGCCTTGGTAGAATGCTTACAGTCCGCTTGTCGTGTCACGCACGAGGGACAGTCAGCCACAGCTTTTTTTGTCCGTCGTGGAAAAGAGGTTTTCTTGGTGACGGCAGCCCATCTGTTCGAAAAGTCCACGAAACCTGAATGCCAGATGATTCTAAGGGGCCGCGATTCGAGCGGAGTGGTTGGTCGCCGAGAGATTGTCGTTGCTGTTCGCAAGGACGGTCAGCCTCTTTGGAAGAAGCATGCGAACGAAGATGTTGCGGCTCTGAGAGTCGAAATCCCAAGCGAGATTGAAATGAATCCGGTTCGATTTGATCGAATTATGAAGGCATCGTCGTCGGGCGACAGTGAGGTTAAGCTGGGACAAACCGTTTGGTTGCCGGGGTATCCTGCCCAGCTTGAAGCGAATGCAGCGGGTTGGCCAGTCCTTCGCCAAGGAATGATTGCGTCTTACCCCCTGTCTCCTGTCGCGACTATCCGGACAATGTTGGTGGACATCCGGAGCTTTGGAGGGGACAGTGGTGCGCCCATTTTTACCTTGATCAAAGGCACCCCGCACCTTGCCGGGATGATCGTCGGGATGCATCGACAAACGGATCATACTACCTCCGCGTTCGAGGATCGAACGGTGCATACACCGTTGGGTTTAGCGATTGCTCTGCAAGGGAATGTGGTGGCTCAGACAATCGCTCTGTTCCAGCATTAATACCGGAGTGGCATCAATGCTATTCCACTATTTTTGGCCAAAGTTTTCCGGCTTTTTTCCAAGCGAGCAATAGTTCCCTGAATCGTTGCAAGGGCGGCGGATCCTCGTCCTCATGCCAGACTAAAACCAAGGGGACAGAGGCAGCAGGAATCAAGGGGACGAAGCGCAAGGGTGATGAGGGCCGGATCACTGAATCGGTCACAACCCCCCATCCTGATCCAGCTTCTACGTAGTTGAGAACAGTGCTGATTAAACTGGGGGTATGGGCGAAACGAGGAATAAACCCCGCTCGGCGACAACCCGCCATCACTGCATCGTGCAGGCTCATCCCTTCGCGTCGGGCGAGAACAATGAGTGGTTGGTTGTTTAGATCCGACCATGAAACCGTGGGCCGCGAGGCGATTGGATGCGTGGAAGGAAGTGCGAGCCCAAGCGGTTCCTCGCGCAACACAAGCGTCCGTAAGCCCAAAGCAGTGTGGCTGAGCACTGGACGCGTCAATCCGGCAGATAATCGGCGTTTGGCGACCATCTCCCACACACGTTCGGGGGTGCGTTCCTCAAGATGAATGCTCACCTTTGGAGAGCTGGTTCGAAATTCTTGGAGCACACGGCCTAGAAACGGTTCGGTCGTTGGTCCGATGTAGCCGAGACGCAATTCCCCCTCCTCTCCTTGGGCCGTCCGGCGGACCCGCTGAACGGATTCATCCCATCGTTCAAACAGGTTGGCAGCCTCACTCAGTAGCAACGCTCCGGCGTCAGTTAGACGGACGTGGTGGCGAGAGCGGTCGAGTACCATCACTCCTAAAAAAGCTTCGACTTCCTTGACCGCACGACTGAGGGCGGGTTGGGCCACGCGGAGCCGACGGGCGGCGCGGGAGTAACTTTTCTCCTCGGCCACCGCTTGAAAATAGCGCAGGTGTCTCAGTTCCATGGTATGGTTGGTGATATCAACACGGCATCACAATCATATCAAGATATTATTTCTGTTACCACAAGGTTTTGTGCTATCGTGTACGTGTGAGCACATTACAACTGGCGGTTCAATTCTTTCTTCAGATCGCCGTGATCTTGGCGGTTTGCCAAGGGGTCGGTCTTGTGGCCCGACGATTTGGCCAACCTCAGGTTGTCGCTGAGATGAT
>WBXJ01000094.1 GCA_008933045.1 Verrucomicrobiota bacterium | reverse complement strand
GCACTGACGGGGATGGTGCATGGAAAAATCTCAGGCAACTTGATGAGTCTCGGAGCGGTGGATTTCGGTCTGATTATCGACGGAGCCGTCGTGATTGCGGAGAACATCGTGCGGCAATTAGGCCAGCGTCAACACCGACTGGGGCGTCTGCTCACGGAGGATGAACGCCGAGAAGTGGTGCTCGAGGCAAGCCATCAAGTTGGTAGACCGATGTTCTTTGGCGTCGTCATTATTACGGTGGTTTACATCCCAATTCTTGCTCTGACAGGAATCGAAGGTAAAATGTTTCATCCTATGGCGCTCACGGTGATGTTTGCGCTCGGGGGTGCCTTGATACTTGCGTTTACGTGGGTGCCGGTGCTCTGTTCCTTCTTCCTACGGGGTTCCCAGAAGGAAGGAGACCCGTTTATTACCCGCACGGTGAAGCGCATTTACGAACCTATCTTGGCGTCTGCACTCCGCCTTCGTTGGTCCGTAGTTGTTGCTGCGGTTCTGATTTGTTCTGGTTCCCTCTGGTTGTTCACACGACTCGGCGCGGAATTTGTTCCAAAGCTCGACGAAGGCTCCATCACGTTGATGCTCTACAAACCGGTCGGCATGAGCATTGAAGAATCTTTACGCACCGACATCGAAGCGGAGAAGGCGTTGGCTCTCGAGTTTCCAGAAATCACGCGCATTTTTTCCCGCATTGGCACCAGTGAAATTGCTTCGGATCCAATGCCACCCAACGAGAGCGATCTTTACATTTTCTACAAGCCGACCGCCGAATGGCCCAAGACGGCGGGACGCCCCACCAATAAAGCTGAATTGAACGAACAAATCGAAACTGCACTCAAGAAACTGAACTCAGAGTATAACATACTTTCTGCGCAACCCATCGAGATGCGGTTCAACGAGATGCTCGAAGGCACAAAGGCAGAACTTTCTGTAAAAGTCTTTGGCAGTGACTACGACGTTCTCGAAAAACTGGCGGAGAAAATTAAGGAGATCCTCGAGCACACTCCGGGTGTTGCTCAGGTCGAATTTGAAACCGAAGGACGAACGCCTCAGTTGCAAATCAATGTCAAACGTGACGCGCTACAACGCTACGGCCTTCAAAGCTCGGCTGTGAATAAAACTATCCACGCTGCGCTCGCTGGACAGTTGGCGGGACAAGTGGTGGAGGGCAATAAACGCTACGATATCATGGTTCGGATGCCGGAAGATCTCCGAGCAGATGATGAGCAGGTGAAGCAATTGGGGGTCCGCGTAGGTGAAACAGGGCTGGTTCCGCTCGGCAAATTGGTTGAGTTTTCGACGTTAGAATCGTTCGAGCCTATCCAGCATGATGATGGCCATCGGCGGGCAGCGTTGATGGTGAATTTAAACACCCGCGACATCGAAGGTTTTGTGGAAAACGCCCAGCGAAAGATCAAAGAGCAAATACAACTCCCCGAGAATTATCTCGTCGAGTTTGGTGGTCAGTTTAAAAACTTGCAGGAAGCTCGGGCTCGACTTGCGGTCGTTGTCCCGTCGGCGTTGATCCTTATTTTCATTTTGATCTACTTCGCACTCGGCTCGTTGAAGCAGGCACTCGTGGTGTATTCTGGCATCCCTCTGGCGATGACGGGCGGGATCGTCGCGCTCTGGGTACGTGATATGCCTTTCAGCATCACGGCTGCGGTCGGTTTTATCGCACTGAGCGGTGTGGCGGTGCTCAACGGCCTCGTCATGGTCTCGTATTTCAATCAGCTTCGAAACGGATCTCGATCGCTCGGAGAGTTGGTGATTGAAGGTTCGTTGACTCGACTTCGTCCCATATTGATGACGGCGTTTGTCGCTTCACTCGGTTTTGTCCCCATGGCTCTGGCGACGGGTGCGGGAGCAGAAGCTCAACGTCCTCTGGCGACGGTGGTCATTGGTGGGATCCTTAGTTCGACATTCTTGACCTTGGTTTTTCTACCGGTACTCTACGCTTGGGTAGAGAATCCGAAGGAATCCCAATCTCGAGCAGCTAACTCATGAAACGGTTCGCGATAATTGTCGGTTGCATGCTGGTCACGCTGAGTGCCTGTGCGCACGGCATTTCAGATGCCGACAAACAGGGCATTCTTGAGGGAGGCAACTTTGAATACCTCAAGCTGGGCGCAACCCACATGTTGACCGGTTACGATCACCTGTTATTCCTGTTTGGTGTGATGTTTTTTCTGGCCCGCTTTGGGGACATCGTCAAATTCATCACCAGCTTCACACTCGGACATTGTCTCACGTTGATTTTTGCGACTCTGTTCCACGTGAAGGCGAACTACTACTTGATCGATGCCGTCATCGCCTTGACTGTCTGCTACAAAGCGTTTGATAATCTCGATGGGTTTAAGCGCACCATTGGCATTCAGTCTCCTAATTTGCTCGCGGTCGTTTTTCTATTCGGGTTGATTCATGGTTTTGGGCTTTCTACGCGGCTCCAACAGTTGCCACTCGGGCAGGAAGGTTTGGTTCTGCGGATTCTGTCCTTCAATCTCGGTGTGGAGGTGGGACAAATCGTGGCATTGTCGGGCATGTGGATTCTCTTAACCGGTTGGCGCAAGACCGCGTCGTTCATGAAATTCAGCAAAGTGGCGAACGCCGGACTCATGGCTGCAGGACTACTGTTGATGCTCAAGCAACTCCATGGTTACGAGCACACGCGATTCATTGATGAATTTCCGTTTAACAAAGAAGAGCATTTTCAGATTCACGAAAACATGGATCGTAACCGCGATATTTCACCTACTGATACCCCTCCGTAAGGTGCCCAATAATCTCCATCTGACACTTAAAACTATGACTAAAAATACACTGCTCACCCTCGGAATTGCTGCCGTAATTCCATTCACCGTCACTCTCTCCGTTGCTCAACAGGATAAGCCTAAGAAGCCGATTGCCGAGGCCAGCGGGCACAGTCATTTCACAAAGATACCTGCGACGGTGCCGGAGATTTGGAAAGAGATTCGGAAACAGCAAGGGAAGTTGGCTGCGGTCGTGGCTGAGAAGGATCTAGGTGAAGCACACGACCACGCCTTCGCAATCCGCGATTTGGTGCTAGCGTTACCCGCCAGAATTCCAACGGAGAACAAGGCTAAGACGGAAACTGCCGCCAAAGAGATCGTCAGAATCGCGGCTGCCATTGATAAATCTGGCGCGGCAGGTGCTCAGAAATCTACCGAGACCAACGTGAAGAAACTGGACGCCGCAGTCGCCGCGCTCCGACTCGAGCTCAAAGCAGAGTAATTTTCTTTGAGGAATAATCAGAGCGGTGCCACGTGTCCGTCGGCGAAGATGACGTTTTTAGTCGTGAGTCCGCGCTTGCCCGGGTGGACGTTATCGTAGTCGTACATGAGCGGCGCCTTCACGGGATCCCAATTGATCGTGATGCGCCGGCGTTTGCTACTAGGCCGGTCGAGCCATTGATTATTAAAAAGTGTGTTCCACTCGTAGCTGGATTTTTCTTTCTCAAACCGTTTTGCCTTATCCGCGAGGCAGCGAAAGACACCGGAGCTCCCACCGACATAATTGGAAAGCACTTCGGCGATGGGCGGAAGGGCGTTGGTGCTAACGACACCATTGGTGGATGATTGTTGGCTTGGTAAACGCGCTGCGATGGGTAGTCGGCCTTTATAGTCATCGGCGTAAAGGGTGAGAGCAATGCCGAGTTGGCGGAGGTTATTGAGGCAGTAAGTATCGCGACTCTTATTCTTGGCCCGCGCCAATGTGGGAAGGAGCAACCCTGCGAGAATAGCGATGATGCCAATGACCACCAGCAATTCGATTAAGGTGAACCCTCGTTTACGATTCTTAATTTTCATGCAAATGGTTCTCGTTAAGGTCGGTTTTGGCCCATGCGTTGAGGAGCACGACGATCGCGGGCGGCGCGTTGCTCAGGAGTTGTGTAGGCTAATCCGCGCAAGGCTCGATCCTGAATGAGATTCTGTATCTGCGGCGATTGCATCTGCTGTTGGATGAAGTCGCCGCGTTGTTCAGCGGGCATTTGAGCCAATTGTTGCAGACTGCTTTGGAATTCCGCAGGAACTCCGAGGTCAGTTAGTTTTTTTTGCTGATCAGCCGCGCTGAGTTGCTGAAACTCCGCGATGCGCTGCGTGATGTCGCCCCGAGGGCCATCCACCCGCTGCGGACGTTCGCTGATCGTTGACTCGCTAGAACTCTCCTCATTTGAAGGAGGAGCTTGGGCCACATCACGGAACGGACGACCTCCTCCGAATAAGGCATAGAAACGTGAGTGACTCCGACGAAGCTGCTTCGCCACAGTGGATACCGCATTCTCGAGCGGAGTCTGATCGAAGCTGAGTGTGAGTTGACCCTTGGTCCCATCCTCCGCAACAACGCGGGAGTTGGAAACGCGGGACAACGAACGCAGGCCGCTCTCAATTTCTTGATCCTTGATGTTGAGCGAAACTACTCCCTCCGTCGTCATGGTATTGTTGGCGAAAGGGCTGCCCCCAGCACCACCAAAACCACCGGCGTTAAATGACTTCCAGTTCGAATTGGTGCGAGCACGATCACCACGTACCACTTCGCGCAATTCGGTAAAAGATTTCTTAACAGTGTAGAGTGGATAAAAACGGGACCAGCGACCTTCGGCTTGTTCGGCCAGGATTTCTAACACTTCTGTCAGAGGAACTCGTTTTACATTTAAGGTAATTAACGGATTCAAATCCTTCTGAACCTCGATGTATTCCCAAGTCTGCCACTCCATTTTCTTCACCACTTGGTGTAGCGGCATGTTTTGGACGTCGAGTGTCACGAGATCATGTCGGGCACGACGTGCGGCGAGAACCGTTAACACTCCGACCACGAGCACGATGGTCAGAGCAATGAGGCGAGATTTAAGAGTCATAGCAAACGAATCCTCCAGTAGGGTTGGGCAACCGTTCCACAGGGAAAGACTCCCCATCCTGACTAAAGGTTACGGTAGGTTATGGCGGGCCGCTAGTCGATTGAGCATTTGGCTGTGGAGTCCGCCAAACCCGCCGTTGCTGAAAATGCAAATGACATCACCCACGCGTGTCTCGGCCATTAGATGATCGGCGATGGCATCGGCCGTCGGGAGGTACGCAGCGGGACGACCGGTGACGCGCAGGTCAGCGATGAGCCGTTCAGGGTCTAATCGGTCGGCGATCGGAAGCAGTTCGAGGCGTGCTACCTGTGCGATCACGGAGGCATCCGCAAGGTTAAGTGCGGCGGCCAGTTCGGATTGGAACACATTGCGACGGGTGGTGTTTGAGCGAGGCTCGAAAACTGCCCACAGTCGGCGATCTGGAAATTTAATTCGCAATGCTAACAGCGTCTCGCGAATGGCAGTGGGGTGATGTCCAAAGTCGTCGATGACGGCAATCCCGCCAGGTTCTCCGCAAACTTCCATCCGCCGCTTGATTCCTCGGAAAGTGAGGAATGCCGCCCTGATTTGCACCGGGGTGATGCCGCAATGCAAGGCACAGGCCGCAACCCCAAGGGCGTTGCGCACATTCAACTCGCCCGTCAACGGAATGGTATAGGTCTCATTTTCGAGATCAAATGATGAATGATTTTCGGCCAGTTCCAAACTCTGAGCCTGAAGATCGTTAGTCGAGGCTAGGCCGAAACGTTTCACGGGGCAGTGTTTGATGCCGAGCAACCCGATTAAATTAGACTCATCCCCATTGGCCAAAAGTAAGCCATTTCGTGGAATCAGATTGATCAGCCGTTTGAAGGAAGTTTGAATCGCCCCTAGATTCTCAAAAATGTCGGCGTGATCAAACTCCAGATTATTGATGAGAGCAACTTCGGGTAAGTAATGAACAAACTTGCTCCGCTTATCAAAAAACGAGGTGTCGTACTCATCTCCTTCGATAATGAACCATGGACTATCGGTGAACCGCGCACCCTGTCCGAGGTTCGTGGGGATGCCACCAATTAGGAAGCTGGGATTTAATCCACAATGCTCGAAAACCCACGTGAGCAGTGAGGCGGTGGTCGTCTTTCCATGAGTGCCAGTGACGACGAGAGAGCGTTTGCCACGGATAAAAAACTCTTTGAGCAGTTCTGGCAGTGAACAATAACCCAACTTGCGGTCGAGCACGGCTTCTACTTCTGGATTGCCCCGAGAAATCGCGTTTCCCACGACGACCAGATCGGGTGCAGTCGCCAGATTCGACTCGTGATAGCCACTGAAAACAGGCAGCCCTCGCTGCGATAGAAACGTGGACATGGGCGGGTAAACATTTTCATCGGAACCGGTGACTGTGAATCCCTTTTCTTTGAGTGCCACGGCGGTTGCCGCCATAGCCGTTCCACCGATGCCGATAAAATGAACGTTGCGTACTTTGGAAAACATAAACGAACAGCTCTTTAAGAATTGTATGGCTGATCTAAGGGTAATCGTCTCATTTTCTTGGACGAAATCCGGGGGGAAGATTGGAGGCGATTGGTGTCGATTCCGGCACAGCCATTTCGGTGGGTTCGGTTCCTGCCAATGGATCATCAAACTCCAGACTCATTTCGGTGAGTCGTTTCCGCGCTTTAGATGCGGCAGGCATCTTTCCGTGCTCAAGGATGATTCGTCGGAGTAAATCAACCGCTTTGGCTTCTTGATCGAGATGGAAATACAAGTTGCAAAGGTGAATGGCTGACCAAGCCCAACGATCTGGATTAAATTTATGAGTGAGAATGTCTTCGTACTCGAGAGCAGCGGCGAGTAAGTTATTCAGATCCTTCTCGTAAATTTCTGCGATACGAATCGCTGCATGGATTTCACGCGGATGTTTCTTGAGATAGGCACGCAAAAGATCAATCGCATCGATATAGCTCCCAGCCGCCCATTGCTCCTCTATTTTTTCATAATCCGAGTCCTTGATCGCCTTCTTGTCGTCATTATACATCAGCCGCAAAGCTCGGTTCCCTGTAAAACTTGAAAAATCATAGGCGATCAACGCCGCTAAACCAATAATGCCACCGAGCAAGCATCCAATCCAAAACCCAAGGTTTTTTCGCTGACCAAATCCACTGCTCCGATGCATCGCACCGGGCGAACGTAAATCGACCTCAAGATTGCTGCTGTCGGCCGAGGTTTCCACGTTGGCAGAACCCACCGCGTTAGTCGTGAGGCGATTGGTGGCCGAGGGCAGATTGGTCCGAACCCCGGTGCTCACTAGCTTAACAATGTTGGTCGTCGCATTAGTGGACGCGTTGAGATGAAGTTGGTTAGTCCCTGTTGCGGGGGCGGGTAGAGGGAATGGGTCGGACAGAACACGTTTTAAGTTGTAACCCGAAACCAAGGCGAGGCTGAGGAACGCCCCATACAACATCAGTTTTAGTCCACCGTTCATAGTTACTTAGTGCCGTGAAACCTACCGAGGTCAAGGACGCCTAGGAAGTCCTTTTTGACTCATGGTTCAACCGTGCTCACGACCCGCCCACGCCGCCATCCGTTGCAGGCAGATAAATGCGTTTGATTTGGCCTCCTCCAACAGGGCAATATCGGGGACAATCGCGTAGGATTTAAACTTGGGCCAAGGCACCTCCGTCACCTCCGCAGCAATCGAACCCGCCAAACAGAGACAGGGTTTACCCGCTCGCGCTGCCGCTTCTGCGATGACTCCCACACCCTTGCCCATCAGTGTCTGCGTATCCATCGCTCCTTCGCCAGTGATGATTAGGTCTGCGTGTTGAATCCGTTCCTCCAACCCCGCTAATTGCGAAAAAATATCGCCGCCCGATCGAAAAGCACCTTGGCAAAAAACCTTTAAACCAAACCCCAACCCACCCGCCGCGCCCGCCCCCGGTAAAACTGAAAAATCTTCCCCATGAAACTGCGTCATTACCTCGGCCATTCTCGCCAAGCACGCTTCAGCCTTGGGGAAATCGGATTCGCGCAAACCCTTTTGAGGACCGTAAATTCGGCTCGCGCCATAACTACCCAGCAAAGGATTCGCCACATCCACCGCGATGGTCAACTGATCAAACGAGAGAGCTTGCAGCGGCGGTTCCACACGGGTCAACTTTGCTAACTCTGTCCAAGTTTGAATTTCCTGACCTTGCACATCCCAGAAGCTCCAACCCAATGCGCGAGCCATTCCGAAGCCACCATCGTTTGTGGCACTACCACCGATCCCAACAAAAAGCCGACGTGCCCCTTCGCTTGCAGCCTGCTGAAAAACTGCGCCGATCCCAAAGGTATCCAATACATCAGGATGAAATTGACCCGTTGGGAGCAAGGCAAGCCCGTTGACTTGAGCCGTCTCGATAATCGCTGTGCCCGTGCTTCGCTGAAGCCACCACTCAGCCGCCCGCAACCGACGAGCGGAATCCACCGTGTCACAAATCCGGCGTTCGGCACCCAGCAAATGTCCCAACACCTCGCCAAAACCATCCCCACCATCGGCCATTGGCAATAGCTCGAGCACGTCGCGCGGCCGCGCCTGACTCCAGCCTAGGGCAATAGCCTCGGCAGCCCGTCGAGCTGTCAATGTGCCCTTAAACTTATCCGGAACAATCAGAACGCGTAATGACATGAGAGAAACCGTGGCAAAGAAATTCTTGTCCCATCGCTCACCCCAAGATTACACCTGCTATTCGGTCTAGTTCAACTGCTGTATTTACAGCCAGCAGCATAGCCTGCTTGGGTAGTTTTTTTATTTGTCCTGTAACCTTATGGTTACCATTGGGGTCATTTGTTACGTGATTCCGCAACCGAAACCGCAGCGGTTTGTGTCGCTATGACTAGGAGAATTACGCCTTATTTGCTCCTCTCGTGCCTGTTAAGGGGACTTCCAGAAACTCACTGTTTCGAGGAAGAAACAGGGTTTAAGATTGAGTAAACGCGGCGGGGTTTTCGTTCAAGGATGAATGTCTGAATTGATCCGTCCCGCCGAGCTTTCCTTCTTCTCGCTGACCGAACGCCGGTTTCTGATTTCTGCATCGACCTTCACCCGCGCTATTTGACACGGCTACTCGGTGAACCTTACGGTTGAAACGAATGTTTGAATTGGTGGCGAATTATGAACCAGCCGGTGATCAACCGGCGGCGATCGCAAAACTGACGGCTGGAGTGCTCACTGGCGTGCGCCATCAGACGCTGCTCGGGGTGACGGGTTCTGGCAAGACGTTCACGATGGCGAATGTGATTCGGAACACCGGTCGGCCCACATTGGTAATGTCGCACAATAAGACGCTCGCGGCTCAGCTTTACGCTGAATTCAAAAGTTTTTTTCCGACCAACGCCGTCGAGTATTTTGTCAGCTACTTCGATTACTATCAGCCCGAAGCTTATATCCCACGGACAGACACGTTCATCGAAAAGGACTCGAGCATTAACGAGGAGATCGAGCGGCTTCGGCTTTCGACGATGAGTTCGCTGTTTTCGCGGCGTGACGTCATCGTTGTTGCGAGCGTTTCCTGCATTTATGGCATCGGTAGCAAGGAAGATTACTCAGCGATGATCCTGCCCGTCCGCGTGAGCCAGGAAATCTCGCGGGATCAATTTTTGAGTAGGCTAGTGGATCTGCAATATGCACGAAACGACATTGCCTTCGAGCGTTCTCAGTTTCGCGTGCGGGGTGACACAGTGGAGGTGCGCCCTTCGGCACGCGAAGACGGCGTCCGGTTCGAGTTTTTCGGAGACGTGATCGATCGAATCACGATTTTTGATCCGCTAACTGGTGATCTGCTGGACAATCTGCAAACGACCACGATTTTTCCCGCAAAACAATTCTCAACTACGCAGGATAAAATGAAGCGAGCTACTCTGACCATTCGCGAGGAGTTGACTGACCGCATTGCGTGGTTCGAAAAGCAGGGCAAATTATTGGAAGCTCAGCGCATGAAAATGCGCACCGAATATGATCTGGAAATGATGATCGAGATGGGTTTTTGCTCGGGCATTGAAAACTATTCAAGGCATATCTCGGGGCGACCGGTTGGTGCTCGGCCGAACACATTGTTTGATTTCTTTCCAGAGGATTACTTGTTGATTCTCGATGAGTCGCACGCGACGGTGCCTCAGATCGGCGGGATGTATGCTGGAGATAGGGCACGCAAGTCGGTGCTGGTCGATCACGGTTTCCGTCTGCCGAGCGCGCTGGATAACCGGCCGTTGAACTTCACAGAGTTTCAGTCCATGCAAGGGCAGACATTGTATGCGAGCGCCACACCCAGCCCGCAGGAATTGGCGTGGTCTGGTGCGAATGTGGCGGAACAAATCGTGCGACCAACAGGGCTCGTGGATCCCGAGGTGACAATCCGACCTTTGAAAGGTCAAATTGATGATTTGATCCACGAAGCTCGCAGCCGCGTTGACAAAAAGGAACGGGTGTTGGTCACCACACTGACCAAACGATCTGCCGAAGAGCTAACGG